>JBFLXF010000468.1:0-2888 GCA_040757515.1 Actinomycetota bacterium | reverse complement strand
AGAAGGTAGCGCTGGTGGCCTGCATGCGCAGGCTGCTGGTGATCCTCAACGCGGTGCTCAAACATCGCGTCCCCTGGAGGTCTGCTCATGCCCTAACCCCTTGACTTCAAAGACAGTTGCTTCGCTCCTTGCAGCTCCGAGGCAGCCAGCTTCACGGCGGCCAGGATCTTGACGTAGCAGCCGCAGCGGCAGAGGTTGCCGCCGAGGTAGTTCTCTATCTCCTCATTCGAGGGGCGAGGGTTCTCCTCCAGGAGCCGCTTTACGGTCAGGATCATGCCCGGCGTGCAGTACCCGCACTGGAAGGCCTGCGCCTCTACGAACGCTCTCTGCACCGGATGTTCCCCTCCGAGCCCTTCGACGGTCGTGATCTCGCACCCGGCGGCCAGCGGGGCGAGGAGTATGCAGGCCGAGATCGGCTCGCCGTCCACGAGCACCGTGCAGGCCCCGCACACCCCGATGCCGCACGTCTCCCGAACGCTCCTCAACCCGAACTCCCGGCGCAGCACCTCCAGCAGCATCTCGTCCGGCGCCACCTCGACCCGGACCTTCTTGCCGTTCACCTTGAGGGCTATCTTCATCCGCGAACCTTTCTGACGAGGAGCGCGAGGACGCCCGCACCCAGCACCGCCAGGCCCGCCACGCCGAGTACGCGGGCCGCACGGCGGGCCACCGTCGTGGTAGCGCTCGCTTCCGGGGCGTGCCCGGTGGCGGCCACTTCGCGCTCCGCCCGCCGGTCCACGGCCTCGAGGACCGACTCGGCGGTTATGGGCAGGTCGGTGACGTGGAGCCCGAGGGAGTGCAGGGCATTGCCTACGGCGGGCGGGACCGGGGGGAGGGCGGTCTCGCCGAGGCCGTGGATCTCGGCCCCGTCGCGCTCGATTAGGTCGTGGGTCATCAGCTCCGGCAGATCCCCGGCGGCGGGAACGTTGTAGTCGGAGAGGTTGGCGTTGGTCGCCTGGCCGTCGGAGAAGGAGATCTCCTCGAAGAGCGCGGTCCCGAGACCCATGATCATGGACCCCTCGTTCTGAAGCTCCGCCCCCGCCCTATCTACCACCCGCCCGGCGTAGACCGAGGCGTGCAGCCGCCTGACCTTGAACTTCCCGGTCTCCTCGTCTACCTCCACCTCGGCCGCCGCCGCGCCCTGGTGCCAGTGCGAGGAGGCGATCCCCTGCCCCGTGTCCGGATCGAGCCCGCCCTCGTCGCGCACCTCGCCGTAGCCTCGCCTCCCGTTCTTCCTGAGGTCCTCGACCGCAACCTCCAGCGCCCGGCCCATCATGTGCGTCGAGCGGCTTGAGGTGGTGCGCGTATCGTAAGGCGCCACGTCGGTGTCCGGATCAGGGAAGTGCACCTTCCCGGGCTCCACTCCCAGCAGTTCGGCGGCGAGGAGGCGGATCGCCCGCTTGGCGCCCTGACCCATCTCGGCGGTCGCGCAGAGCACCGTGTAGGTACCGTCGTCGTTCTTCTCCACCGCGATGGAGGCCCGGCTCGGGGTCTGCATCCCCTTGAGCATCACGCAGAGGCCCTTACCCTGCCTCCCTTCGGACCAGCCCACGGCTTCGGCGGCGCTCCTGAGACACTCGTCGAAGTGGACGTCGCGCATGACCTCGCCGGTGCAGTAGCGATCTCCGTTTCGGAGGACGTTCTTCAGGCGCAGTTCCAGCGGGTCCATGTCCAGGGCGTCGGCCAGGAGGTCCATCGCCCGCTCCGAGGCCCAGGTGCACTGCATCTGGCCGTAGCCGCGGAAGGCCCCGTTGGGCGGCAGGTTGGTGTAGACGGCGCGGGAGTCCACCCGGACGTTGGGGATGCGGTAAGGTCCCGGCGAGGCGAAGCCCATCTTCTGCGCGACACCCGGCCCGCAGTCCGCGTAGGCCCCCGTGTTCGCCCAGCACTCCACCCGCTTGGCGACGAGCGTGCCGTCGCGCCTGGCCCCGATCCTTACCTTTATCGTGGTCGGGTGCCGGTTGAGGGTCAGCCACTCCTCATCGCGCTCCAGTATGCACCTCACCGGCCGACCCGCCTTGCGCGCGAGGGCGGCGACGATGGCCTCCAGCCGCACGAAGGTCTTGGCCCCGAACGCCCCGCCCATCGGCAGAGAGACGATGCGTATCTGCTCCTCCGGGATGCCGAAGAGACCGGCGAGGTCCATGCGCAGGTTGAAGGGCGTCTGGGTACCGGTCCACAGCTCTAGCCTCTCGCCCTGCCACCGGGCGAGGGTGGCGTGTGGCTCCATGTGGGCGTGCTGGGCGCTCGCGGTCCGGAAAGTCTCCTCCACGACCACGTCCGCCTCCCGGAAGCCGGCCTCGACGTCGCCGTGCCGGATGCGGAAGCGGTGGCAGACGTTGGTGCCCTGCCGGGGACGTATGCCGAAGTACGCCGCGTCATTCTCGGAGAGATGGATGCGGTCGTGGACGAGCAGGGCCTCCTCCGAAGCCGCCTCCACCTCGTCGAAGATGGCCGGGAGCTCCTCGTACTCCACCTCGATGAGCCCGAGCGCCTCTTCGGCCTCTTCCTCCGTCTCCGCCGCCACGGCGGCCACCGGGTCTCCGACGTAGCGGACGCGGTCGAGCGGCAGAATGGTCTGGTCCTTTATCTGGGGACCGTAGCGCCCGAACTCGCGCGCGTCGTGCGGGGAGAGGACGACGACGCCTTCCGGCACCTTCGAGGCGTCCATCCGCAGAATATGGGCGTGGGGATGCGGGGAGCGAAGGATGCGGGCGTGCAGCATCCCTTCCAGCTCCACGTCCTGCGAGTAGCGCACTGCCCCCGTTACCCTGGGATCAACCATAGAAAAGCTCCTCCAGAGCGCGTCGGACCTCGACGGAGATCACACGCCGGCGGTAGCGCGCCGAGCCGCGCGAGTCCGAGATGGGCTCGATGCCCTCGGCGTA
>JBFLXF010000467.1:0-2890 GCA_040757515.1 Actinomycetota bacterium | reverse complement strand
GACTTCGAACTCCTCGGTCCACGAATTCACCATCTTCCGATCCACCGTCTGCGGCATCACGTCCTCCCCTGTAGCTGGAGAGGACACCATGCCAGACAACCGCATTATTTACAACTGTAGTACTAGGCTGGAGGAGACCACGTCCGCGTAGACCTTCTGGCCCTGGGGGCGCAGGTGCATCCCGTCCCAGAAGAGCCCGGGGCGCGAGGCGCTCGCGGCGTGCCAGTCGGCGAGCACGACGTTTTGGCGGCGCTTCGCGGCCTCGGCGAGGAGCTCGTTGTTGGGCTCCTCCCAGGGTCGGGGAACGGTGACGTTGACGAGCACGACCCGGGGCACGTCTTCGAGGACGCCGAGCAGCTCGTCGAGTTGCTCTTCGGTTATGGGGCCGTTGTTGCCGACGTGCACGACGACGGTCTCGCCGAGCTGGCCCGCGGCGCGGCGCTGGCGCAGAATCTCTATGGCTTGCTCGACCTGCATCCCGCTCTGCGCATCGAGCACGTCGAGGCTGGGGACCTCCTTCTCCAGCCTCTTGGCGGCGCCGAGCATCACCGAGTCGCCGATGGCGGTCGCCGGCCCCGAGGCGGCCGGGACAGTGTCCCGCTCTCTATCGCTTTGCGTCTTTCTCTCTTCGGCGGGTCGCTCCTCCTCCGCTCTGGTGGTCTTCGGCTCTTTGGCGGGACTCTCCGGCGCCTCTATGCGTATGTCCTCCCGGTCCAGGTAGGAGGGCGGTTTGGGATCGTGGGCCTGAGCCATCGCGACGCCGAGCAGCGCGCAGACGGCGAGGCCGAGGCTCACGCTCCCGGCCCAACCGGCGGCGAGACGCCTCCTCCTGTACCCGCGCGCCCGGCGCGTCGTCTGCCAGGCCCGCTCAAGTGCGCCGCGCCTTATGGGGCTCTCCACCAAGCGGTAGGAGAGGTCGGCGAGCAGGATGGTGATCGCGAGCCGCAGCGCCAGAAGCGGCGCGCCGTCGAGCGGCACGTCCAGTTGCGGGCGCGTCACCATGAAGACCGGCCAGTGCCAGAGGTAGATACCGTAGGACCTGAGTCCCACCCACCGCAGCGGACCGTACCCGAGCAGCCCCCCGAGACGAGTATGGGGGTGCGCGGCGGCGGCTATGAGGCCCGCCGTGGCGAGGGCGACCAGCGCGAAGCCCCCACGGTAGAGGGAGGGATCGTACTCGCCGACGCGCAGGCAGGCCCATGAGAGCGCACCGAGCGCCAGCAGGCCGCCGAGGTCGAGCAGGAGTGGCGCCGTCCAGCCCCAGCGGCGCCGGATCCTCCCGAGGACGCCGCTCCTCTGGAGGCGGCGGCGGACCGACTCCCGCCGGTCTTCCGTGCCGGTGTCCATGCCCGGCCTCCAGACAAAGGCGAGCGCGGCCCCGACGAGGAGCCCGGCGGCCCGGGTGTCCGTGCCGTAGTAGAGGCGGGAAGGGTCAGTGGCGGGGTCGTAGAGAACGGCCATGAGGAGAGCAGAGGCCGCCGCCCCCGCCAGTGCGAGGGTAAGCATGCGCCGGTGCCGCCAGCGCCGCGCCCCCAGGCTCAGGCCAAGGGCGAGGACGGGAGGCCAGATCAGGTAGAATTGCTCCTCGACCGCGAGCGACCACAGGTGCTTCAGCAGCGACGGTCTTCCGACGGCCTCGAAGTACGACTCCTGCCCGAGAACCAGGTACCAGTTCGTGACGTACCCGAGCGCCGCCAGCACGTCGGCCCTGAGCCCGGCAACCTCCTCTGGCAGAAAGACCACCGCGTAAGCGCCCGTCACGAACAGGACCAGGAAGAGGGCCGGGAGCAGCCGCCGCGCGCGCCGCCACCAGAAGCGGGGGAGGTCTATGCGCCCCGTGCGGAGCCTCTCCGAGAGCAGCAGGGCGGTGATCAGGTACCCGCTTATGACGAAGAAGACCTCTACGCCGAGGAAGCCCCCAGGCAGGGCGGCCAGCCCGCCGTGGTAGAGGAGCACGGCTATGACCGCGAGCGCCCGAAGCCCGTCGAGTCCTGGCAGATAAGGTAAGGTGGCCCTCTTCCGGCCGGGAGCCTCGCTTCCGGCCGGATGAATCTTCCGCCTCTCCTTCCGCGCACCGGTTGGCGGTCTCAATTGCGTAGGGTTCGTCTCTATCCCCCCTCCAGGGATCTCAGGGAGGCGAATGATAGCATGGCGTCCCGGTCCGCGACGCTCTGTACGGTATCCTTTGGCGGGACGCAGGATAGACTCGGAGGCATCTTGGACGGTTTGAGCGGTTGGGTTATGGATGTGATCTCCGCCCTCGGATACGTGGGGCTGGCGCTGCTCTTGATCCTGGAGAATCTCTTCCCGCCCATCCCCTCTGAGGTCGTCCTGCCGCTGGCCGGGTTTCTTTCGGGGCGCGGAGATCTGAACTTCTGGGGGGCGCTCGTGGCCGCCACCGTCGGGTCCGTGGCCGGGGCCTTGATCCTGTACTCTATGGGTCGCTGGGGCGGGCGGCCGCTGGTGTTGCGCTACGGGAAGTTGCTGCGCGTCGGGGCGGGGGATCTCGACCGGGCGGAGGGCTGGTTCCGGCGCTACGGCGACTGGGTGGTGCTGGGCGCGAGGATTGTCCCGATCGCCCGCAGCGTCGTCTCCATCCCCGCCGGGATGGGGAACATGCCGATCCCGCGCTTCACGGTCCTTACCGCGATCGGTTCGGCCGTCTGGAACGCGCTTCTGATCGGGGCGGGCCACATTCTCGGCGCGAACTGGCATCTGGTGCAGCGGTGGGTCGGCGTCTACTCGGACGCCGTCCTCGTCATTTTCGCCGTCGCCGCGGCGATCTTTCTCTTCGTCTACGGCATCAGGAGCGGGCGTCGCCGCAGAGCGGTGCGCAAGGGCCGGCACAAGGGCGGCTAGGTCCCGCCCCTATGCGCCCACGAGTCGGAGC
>JBFLXF010000466.1:0-2893 GCA_040757515.1 Actinomycetota bacterium | reverse complement strand
CCACGAACCCCGGAAGACCCAGGAAGTCTCTGGCCCAGCGTCTATGGAGCCGGTGATGTAGAGGAGTTGCTCTCCGGCCGTCGCCTGTATCTCGCGCCACAGCTCATAGGCGCGCTTGAGCAGCAGGACATAGGAAGGATGCTCGTAGTAGGCAAGCCTTATGATGCGGGTGTGTCCGTGGGAGGAGCCCATCGCGTGCGGGACGCCGAACCGCTCCAGCCCCAGCACCCGCCTGCCCCTCCTCGCCAGGTAGTAGGCGGTAGCGCTCCCCATCGCGCCCACACCGACGACGATGGCATCGTAGCGCCCGTGGCGCGTCCCGCCGCTCATCCGGCCCCGTTGCGGTAGGAGTCCGGCCGCGCACCCGTGGGGATCGTCGCCGCTCGCCGGACCTCCGGGGCGGGGCGCGCCTCCTCGCCGGGATGCGCCCGGACGCGGGCGTTCTCCGGATCGAAGAACGGAGTCTGGGTCACCGTGGCCGGAACGGGGCGACCGTTTATCTCGACCAGCAGGTTGTTCCCCGGCCAGGAGTGGGCCGTCTGCAAGTAGGCCATCGCAAGCATCCTGCCCACGCTGGGACCGTAGGCGCTAGAGGTGACGCGCCCTATCCGCCGGTCGCCCGGCATCAGCGTATCCTCGTAATCGCCGGCCTCGGGACCGGTCTCTATTACCTCGCGAAACGCCGCCACGTCGGCGATGCTGTAGACGTTACCGCCGGCAGAGGCGGGGACCTCGCTCTCCAAAACGAGGCCGACCCAGCGCCGTTCGATGCCCCGTTCCCGGATGCGCAGCAGGGCCTCTCGCCCGACAAACTCGCGCTTGTCGAACCGGACCCAGCGCGAGAGCCCAACATGGAACGGGGTATCCTCCTCGCTTATGTCCGGCCCGTAGAGAGGGTAGCCCTTCTCGATGCGCAAAGACTGCATCGCCTCGACGCCGTAGGGCCTGAGATCGAACTCCCGGCCCTTCTCCAGCAGGAACTCCCACAGGGGACCGGCTTGATCCGCCGGAGCGTAGAGCTCGTAGCCCAACTCGCCGGTGTATCCGGACCGCGAGACGATAAGCTCGATGTCCCCGATCCTGCCCGGAGCGAACCGGAAGAACCTCAGCGTGTCGAGATCCACGTCCTCGACGACGGTCTTGAGGAGATCTCGCGAGCGCGGCCCCTGCACGACGGGGAGCGCGATGGCCGCGGTCATGTCGGTTGTGTAGGCACTCGCGCCCCGGGCGTGGGCGGAGATCCAACGGTAGCTCTTGATCCTGGGCCCGGAGCTGGTGACGATCATGAAATGCTCGTCATCGAACTTGTAGACGGTGACGTCATCCACGATCCCGCCGTCCTCGTTGCACATCGTGGAGTACCTGAGTTGCCCCGGCTCCATGTCCTGCACCTCGTTGACCAAGAGTCGCCTCACCAGCCGCTCGGCTCCCGGTCCTTTTATGTCCACAACTCCCCTCGTGGAGAGGACTTGCATCCCGACATTCCTGCGGACGTTCAGATGTTCCTCCACCGGCGAGATGTAAGACGCGGGAAACATGAAGTCTCCACCGCCCTTCACCAGCCGCCTGGCGGAGCGCAGGTGGAAGTCGTGGAGCGGGGTTCTCCTCTCGGCCATCCTCTGCCTCCTTCACGGTCCCTTCCGCACTATATCGCGTGACGCAGCGGGGATCATTTTTCGCGCTCTCGCTGTCTGCGGCGCTTCTCGCCGGCGAGTTCTTCCACCCGGCGCAGGCGGCCGTCGCGCACGCCAGCCGCCCGCAGGTTTATCCCGGCCAGCAGCGCCGCAGCCTGCGACGCTGCTCCAGCCAGGAGCGCTGCGACCTGCGCATCTCCTCTCAAAGCCGGCTTACCCTCCGCAGCGAGGAGGGTAGCGATGCGGGCCACCTCCTCTCCGGCCTCCGCTATGGCGAGGGGCACGTCTGCGGCTCCCGAGAGCGCCTCTTCCATCTCCCGCCCCTCGCGCCGGGCGGCGAGGACCTCCGCGTAGGCGGCTGCGTCCTCGCGCACGAGGGGAACGACGCCCTTCATCAGGCCCTCGGCTTGTTCCGCCAGTCCGGCCGCGCCGGGAAGGTGTTGCGTGGAGAGGCGCGCGGACTTGCAGACGAGGCCCGCGGCGAGGGCCACGACCGCTGCGGCGGCGGAGCCGCCTGCGGGGGCGGGCTCCCCGGAGGCCACCGCCTTCAGAAAGCTGTCCAGCGGCATCCGCAGGTAGTCGAGGGCGGCTTCGCTCACGAGAGACCCACGATCTCGCCGTTTTCGTCTATGTCTATGCGCTCGGCCGCCGGGTGACGGCTCAGGCCGGGCATGGTGCGCATCTCGCCGCAGATGGGGTAGATAAAGCCCGCGCCCACCGACGCCCTGACCTCCCTGACCGGCAGCTTCCATCCCGTGGGCGCCCCCTTGAGCGCCGGCTCCGAAGAGATGGAGAGGTGCGTCTTCGCTATGCACACCGGCAGATGCCCCAGACCCATCTCCTCGTAAGAGTCGAGCTGGCGGGCGGCCACCATATCGTACTCGACGCCATCGGCCCCATAGACCTTCCTCGCTATGGTCTCTATCTTCTCCCGCAAAGGCGCCCCGTCAGGGTAGAGGAAGCGGAAGGAGGTTCGTTCCTCCGCCGCTTCGGCGACTGCCTCAGCCAGCTCCGCGGCGCCCGCGCCGCCCTCCGCGAAATGGGTGCACACCGCCACGCGTGCTCCCATCCCTTCCGCCACCTCCCGGATAGCTTCGTGCTCCGAAGCGTGGTCGGTGGGGAAGGCGTTTATGGCGACTACGGGTGAGACACCGTGCAGCCTTATGTTCTCGATCTGCTTTCTCAGATTGGACGCTCCGGCGCACACATCATCCGGATTCTCTTTGAGCATCTCATCCGGCCACGGCCTGCCGGCGACT
>JBFLXF010000465.1:0-2895 GCA_040757515.1 Actinomycetota bacterium | reverse complement strand
ACGCGCGCGGGGAGCCCAAGGAGAACCTTTCGCTTCAGGATCTGGAGATAGACTCGCCGTACAACACCTACGAGAATCCCGGTCTGCCCCCCGGTCCCATCTGCAGCCCGAGCCTGGAGTCCATAGAGGCTGCGGTGAACCCGGCCGACACCGACTACCTCTACTACGTTCTCGACGCCAGCGGGGAGAAGCACACCTTCCACGAGAACTACGACGACTTCCTCCAGGCCAAAGCTGAGGCCGGCCGGTAGCCTTCCGCTGGAGCATATTTTCGGCGGCTACAGTTTTTCGTCCCTCGCTACGATAACCGTCAGGCAGGGCAATCAGGATGGCCGCCGTGCGCGGCGGTGACGGAGGGCAGATGATAGAGAGCGGTCTGAACGACTACCTGTTCGACGCGATACGTATGGGGGCGAGCGACCTGCACATAACGACCGGGGTGCCGCCGGCGGTGCGGGTGAACGGCAAGATCCGGCATCTGGACTATCCGCCGCTCACCTCGAACGTTACACGAGAGCTCATCTACGACATTCTCACGGGCGACCAGCGCCAGAGGTTCGAGAATGAGCTGGAGCTGGACTTCTCCTACTCGCTTCCGCGAACGGCCCGCTTCAGGGTGAACGTCTACCTGCAGCGGGGCGCGATGGGCGCGGTGTTCCGCACAATCCCGCACGAGATCAAGAGCCTCCGTGAGCTGGGGCTGCCGAAGGTCCTGGAGAGCATGGCCGAGAAGCCGCGCGGGCTCGTGCTCGTCACCGGACCGACCGGGAGTGGCAAGTCCACCACTCTCGCGGCGATGATAGACCTGATCAACGAGACCAGACACGAGCACATTATGAGCGTCGAGGACCCGATAGAGTTTCTCCACCAGCACAAGAAGTGCATCGTAAACCAGCGCGAGGTCAATCAGGACACGAAGAGCTTCGCCCAGGCTCTCAAGCACGTCCTCAGGCAGGATCCGGACGTGATCCTGGTCGGCGAGATGCGCGATCTGGAGACCATAGCTCTGGCCGTGACCGCCGCCGAGACCGGGCACCTCGTCTTCGGTACTCTCCATACCCAGGATGCCCCTCAGACTGTGGACCGCATTATAGACGTCTTCCCGCCACACCAGCAGCATCAAGTGCGCACCCAGCTCGCCAACGCTCTCCAGGGCATCGTCACCCAGACCCTCATACCGCGGCGGGACGGCAAGGGCCGGGTCGCTGCCTGCGAGATACTGGTGCCCACGCCTGGCATAAGGAACCTCATCCGGGAGGGGAAGAACCATCAGATCTACTCCGCCATGCAGACCGGTGGGAAGTTCGGTATGCAGACGATGGACGCCGCGCTCGTGGACCTTGTGCGCCGCGGTCTGATCTCGCGCGAGGAGGCCGAGAAGCGTTCCTCTAGCCCCGAGGAGCTGCGGCGCCTGGCTGGCGCCGCGACCGCGGGAGTCGCCGCGGGCGGCGCGTATGCGGCCTACAACAGAAGGTAGGGTAGGACGTTGGCGACGTTCACCTACAAGGCGCGAAACCGGCGGGGGGAGATCCTGCAGGATCAGATGGAGGCCGACGACACGATGGCGGTCGCCGCGCAGCTGCGGCGGCAGGGTCTCCTCGTCATAGACGTCAAGGAGCAGGGCGCCGCCCAGAAGGACATCCTCGCGCCGTTCAAGAAGGCGAAGCTGGGCGACATAGTCGTCTTCACCCGGCAGTTCGCGACCATGATCAACGCCGGGCTGCCGATAGTCCGCTCTCTGTATGTCCTCTCCGAGCAGACGGAGAACCAGAAGCTCAAGGACGTTGTGGTGGCCGTGCGCAAGGACGTCGAGGCGGGGCTAGCTCTCTCCGAGGCGTTCGCCAAGCACCCGGAAGTCTTCTCCCGTCTCTACGTCGAGATGGTGAGGGCCGGAGAGATCGGGGGCATCCTCGACGGCGTCTTGCTGCGTATAGCCGACCAGCTCGAGAGCGATCAGGAGCTCCGGCGCAAGGTCAAGAGCGCGATGACCTACCCCACGATAGTCCTCGTGCTTGCGATCCTGGCCGCGGCGTTCATGCTCATATTCATCGTCCCCATTTTCGCGAGAATGTTCGAGGATCTCGGCGGGATCCTGCCGCTGCCCACTCGGATCGCCATGGGTCTCTCCGATCTCCTGACCGGTGTCGGAGGGCTGCTCGCCGGAGCGGCGATGGTCGGGGGCGTCGTCTTCTTTTTGCGTTGGAAAGATACAGAGCAGGGGCGTAAGGTGTGGGGCCGGGTCGCGCTCCGGCTGCCGGTCAAGATCGGTGAGGTCGTGCAGAAAGTCGCGCTCGCCCGCTTCGCCCGCACGCTCGGAACCCTCAGCGCGGCGGGCGTCCCGATTCTGCAAGCCATCGAGATAACCGCCACTTCCTCGGGCAACTGGGTGGTGGAGAACGCATTGCTCAAAAGCCGGGACGCCATCCGCCAGGGCATCCCGATCTACAGGCCGCTGGAGGAAGAGCCTGTCTTTCCGCCGATGGTTACGCGCATGATCGCCGTCGGCGAAGAGACCGGTGACCTCGATGGGATGCTCTTCAAGATCGCTGACTTCTACGAGTCCGAGGTGGAGGCGACCGTCAAGGCGTTGACCTCGATCATCGAGCCGCTCATGATCGTGGTCGTCGGCGGCATCGTCG
This sequence comes from Actinomycetota bacterium, assembly GCA_040757515.1. Taxonomy (GTDB): domain Bacteria; phylum Actinomycetota; class Rubrobacteria; order Rubrobacterales; family Rubrobacteraceae; genus JBFLXF01. The sequence continues at coordinate 256 of JBFLXF010000465.1, read as the reverse complement.
GCGGGATTATAGTGGCCATGTATCTGCCGATGTTCCGTATCTTCGAGCTGATCGAGTAAGCTCCGCGACCGCGCCTCCCACATCCTGTAGAATCCTGCGCGCTGTCTTCGCTAGCAGGGAGGAACTCTTTGGCGTTCTGGAGAGAGCTGGGCGAGAGGATCGTTGGCGCGCCCTCCATACTCTCGGCGGACTTCGCCCACCTGGCCGACGAGGTGGAGCGGGCCCGGCAAGGAGGGGCAGAGCTCGTCCACTTTGA
>JBFLXF010000464.1:0-2898 GCA_040757515.1 Actinomycetota bacterium | reverse complement strand
CCTCGAGGATTGTTGGTCCGGTGCCCACGACGTTCAGCACCCGCCCCCCGGCGGTGTAGAAGACGCCGTCGCGCTCCTCGGTCCCGGCGTGGTAGACGTAGACGCCGCTCGGTATCTCGTCGAGCCCCGAGATCCTGTCTCCCGATGAGGAGGACTCCGGGTAGCCCGCGGAGGCGAGCACCACGCACACCGCCTTGTCCGCCGACCAAGCGATCTCCCGCCCGGAGAGGGACTCCTCGTTCGTGGCGATCATCACCTCCAGCAGGTCGGACTGCATTCTCGGCAGTATCACCTGCGTCTCAGGGTCGCCGAAGCGGCAGTTGAACTCCAGCGCCTTCGGGCCCTCCTCGGTGACGATCACGCCCGCGTAGAGGAGCCCCGAATACGGCGTCCCGATAAGGGACATCTGTCGAAGAGTGGGGCGTATGATCTCCTCCAGTATGGCGGCGTAGGTGGCCGGCTCCATCCACATCACGGGCGAGTAGGCGCCCATGCCCCCGGTATTCGGCCCCTCGTCGCCGTCGTAGATCCTCTTGTAGTCCTGCGCCGGCAGGAAGGGCAGTATGTCCTCTCCGTCGGTGATCACGAAGACGCTCGCCTCTCTGCCGGTGAGGTGCTCCTCGATAACGATCCTCTCTCCTGCGGCGCCGTACTTGCCCCCGAACGCCGCCCGCACGGCATCTTCGGCCTCCTCCTGAGAGTGGGCCACGGTCACGCCCTTGCCCGCCGCCACGCCGTCGCACTTGATGACGATCGGGTACTCGCCGCGCCCGCGCAGGTACGCGAGGGCGGCGGCCTCGCGGTCGAAGACCTCGAAGTTCGCCGTGGGCACCCCGGCGTGGCGCATGAGCTCCTTTGCGAAGACCTTCGAGCCCTCGATGCGGGCGGCGGCCCGGGACGGTCCGAAGATCTTGAGGTCCGCCTCACAGAAAGCGTCGGCGATCCCCCAGATAAGGGGAGCCTCCGGTCCGACTACGGTAAGGTCTATCCCGTTCTCCTTCGCGAAGTCGCGCAAAGAGATGAGGTCGTCGGAGGGGATCTCCACCGTCTCGGCGATGCGGGCGATGCCGGGGTTGCCGGGGGCCGCGAACATCTCGGGCTGCAGCGGGCTTGCGGCCAGCGCCTCAACCAGCGCGTGCTCGCGACCGCCGCTCCCGACGACCATGACCCTCACGCCGCTAGGTCCCTATCCTCTCGACTATAGCCTGATCGCGCTCGGGGCCGACGCTGATCATGCAAAGAGGCGTCCCGACCTCCGCCTCGACGAACCCCACGAAGTCCTGCGCCGCCTCGGGCAGATCCCCCCGCATCCGGCAGCCGGTTATGTCCACCCCCCATCCGGGAAGCGACTTGTAGACGGGGACGGCGTGGTGCAAATCGGTCTGGTGCATCGGGTACTCTTCGACGCGGCGACCCTCTATCTCGTAGCCCACGCAGATCTTGATCTCCTCGACCGCCGAGAGCACGTCGAGCAGCGTTATCGCCAGATGCGTTATCCCGTTGAGCCGGGCGGAGAACTTTATCGCGGGGAGGTCCAGCCATCCGCACCGCCTGGGCCTCCCCGTCGTCCTCCCGTACTCGTGCCCGGCCTCGCGTATGGTGTTCCCGACCTCGTCATGCAGCTCGGTCGGGAAAGGCCCGTCGCCGACGCGCGTCGTGTACGCCTTGGTGACCCCGATGATCTGATCGAAGGCCCGCGGCGGAATGCCCGTCCCCACGACCGCCCCGCCGACCGAAGGGTTGGAGGAGGTAACGAACGGGTAGGTGCCGAAGTCATTGTCGAGAAGCGTGGCCTGCGCCCCTTCGAGCAAGACCTTCTCGCCGCGCTCGAGCGCCTCACGCAGCATCGCTCCGGTGTCGGCCATCATCGGCTCCAGGAGCTCGCGGAAGCCGAGCAGGTAATCGGCGAGCTCGTCCGGGTCGTAGGGCTCCTCATCGTAGACGCCCTCGAAGATGGCGTTCTTCTCGCGCAGGGCGCTCTTTAGCTTCTGGCGCAGGATGCCCTCGTCGAAGATGTCCTGCACCCGGATGCCGACCCTGGCGACTTTGTCCTCGTAGGTCGGGCCGATACCGCGGATGGTGGTCCCGATCTTGGCTTTACCCAACGCCTTCTCCCGGTGGGAGTCGAGCCGGATGTGGTACGGAAGGATCAAATGCGAGCGTCCATCTACCTTGAGCCTCTCGCGCACGCTTATCCCGCGCCGCTCCAGCGCCTCGACCTCGTCCTTGAGGACCTCCGGGTTGACGACGACGCCGTTGCCGACCGTGCAGATCACACCCTCACGCACTATCCCGGAGGGGATGAGGTGGACGATGAACTCCTCTTTGCCGACCCGTATGGTGTGCCCGGCGTTGTTGCCGCCTGAGTAGCGGGCGACGTAGTGGGCGTCGGCGGCGAGCACGTCGCAGACTCTCCCCTTGCCCTCGTCGCCCCACGCCAGGCCGAGCACGACCGTGGCGCTCACAAGGGTCTCCGGTGACTCGGGGACGCGGGTAAGGCGGGACCGCGCGCCGGGCGCGCAGGTCCCTCTACAGCCCTGAAAGAGAGAAGCACGGCCGCAATGTAGCACAAGGTGCCGCGCTTTTGAAACGGGTCTCTAGCCCGCCTGCCGCACTATGTTCTCCAGCTCGCGCCGCAGGTTGGATAGCGCCTCTTCGGCGGAGATGTTCCCCTTGAGCGCGGCGTTGAACTGGTCGGCCATCCTGAGCGACATATCCGAGTAGTATGGCGAGCGCGGACGCGGCTTGGTGTTCTGCAGCGCCTCCCTGCCAAGCCGGGCGACGGGGACCTTCTCCCGTATCTCGCGGTCCTCATAGAGGCTCTTGAGGGTGGGCAGGCGCGTGCTCTGCAGCGCCAGCGTCTTCTGCGACTCGGGCGAGGACATAAACTCTATGAAG
>JBFLXF010000463.1:0-2899 GCA_040757515.1 Actinomycetota bacterium | reverse complement strand
GGCGAACGCTCTCAGGGCGCGCGGCGAGGAGGTCCGTTTCGTCTTCCACGCCGACACGATAGACCCCCTGCGCAAGATCGCGCCGGGCATCCCCGGGAGCTACCGCGAGTACCTGGGCCACAGTCTCTCGCGCATCCCGGATCCCGAGGGCTGCCACGCCTCCTACGCCGAGCACTTCCTCGGTCCCTTTGAGGAGGCGCTGCAGGAGATGGGGATGGAGATAGAGGTCTTGCGCTCGCACGAGCTCTACGAGAGCGGCGCCTACGCCCAGGTGACGCGGGAGGCCATCGAGCACACTGAAGAGCTGCGCGAGATCATGGGCCAGGTCACCGGTCGGGAGATGCCCGAAGGATGGTCTCCGTACCTGCCGCGAGCGGCCTCCGGCGACCTGACCGGAAACCGCGTGGTCGAGCACCTGCCGGAGCAGAGTCGTGTCGTCTTCGTGGACCGGGAGGGGAACGAGGGGGTGGCGGACTACTCGAAGGGGGAGGGCAAGCTCGGCTGGCGGGTGGAGCTCGCGGCACGGTGGAAGGCGCTAGGGGCTACCTTCGAGCCGTTCGGTAAGGACCACACCAGCCGCGGCGGCTCGACGGACACGGCGGACAGGATGGCGCGGGAGGTCTTTCGCTACCCGGTCCCGGCGCGCTACGAGTACGAGTGGATCAATATAAAGGGGCGCGGTGCGATGAGCAGCTCGCGGGGCATAGTCCTTCTGCCGAAGGACCTGCTGGAAATCATGCCGCCCGACGCCATGCGCCGCATGGTCCTCGGCCGTGACCCGGCCCGGGCTCTAGACCTCGACCTGGAAGGCGGCTTTCCGCGCTTTATGGACGAGTACCGTTCGTCCGTCGAGGCCCGCCCCGTCCCCTTCTCTCATCTTGTGACCGTCGCTCAGACCGTCGGCAAGGACGTGCGTCTGGCCGCCGAGATGCTGCGCCGCGGAGGCTACGAAGAGGCCGCGAAGGATATGGAGAAGCTGGAGCGGGAGCTGCGTTACGCCCGCAACTGGGCCGAGCGGTGGGCGCCGGAGGGCATGCGGCTGCGCGTCCTCTCCCGCGAAGAGGCGGAGGAGGCCGCAGCGGGCCTCGACGAAGAGCAGCGGTCGTATCTTCGGGAGATTGCGGGGAGGCTCGGGCCAGGGATGGAGGCGGAGGAACTCCAGGATCTGCTCTACTCCACCGCCATCGAGCGGGGGGTGAAGCCTAAGAGGGCGTTCGCCGCGCTCTACACCGTGCTGCTAGGCAAAAAGAGCGGGCCCAAAGCGGGGCCTTTCATCGCCCGAATGCCCCACGACCTGGTCCGCGACAGGCTCTCCGTGTGATGCGGGACACCAAAGCCCTCCGGGGGGTGCGGTACCCTCGGTGCCAGGCGCCGAAAGCCGGATAGCGGCGGGCATAGCGCTGAGAGCGCAAACAGCCGCCGGAAGGGTATACTTGCGACGAACATCGGTATACTTTAGACAAGCGGCGGTGGACCGGAAGAGGTACGTTATTCAGAAGGACGTTTCGACGAAGGGTATTTTTCAGACGATGTGTAATCCGCGAAATTTCGCAGGTCGTATAAGACTACGGACGGTAACTGCACCCGACGCCATGAACAGGACTCGGAGCGGAGGAGGAACCCGCTGATGTTCGAGCGATTCACGGAGCGGGCCCGCAAGGTCGTGGTGCTTGCTCAAGAGGAAGCCCGTCACTTCAACCACAACTACATAGGCACCGAGCACCTGCTGCTGGGGCTCCTTCGTGAGGACGAGGGGGTAGCCGCCCGCGCGCTGGCGTCGCTGAACGTCACGCTTGATGAGGTGCGTGAGCAGGTGGAGAGCATCGTCGGCTACGGCGAGGAGGGAACGGGCGGGCAGGCCCCGTTCACGCCGCGCTCCAAGAAGGTTCTGGAGCTGGCGCTGAGGGAGGCACTGCAGCTCGGGCACAACTACATAGGCACCGAGCACATACTTCTCGGGCTCGTGCGCGAGAGCGAGGGCGTCGCCGCGCGCGTCCTCTCCAACCTCGACGTCGACCCGGACAAGGTGAGGCGCGAGGTCGTGCGGATGCTCGGCGGCGGCCGGGCCGGCAGGAGCCGGGGCGGCGCGGAGACCGCCGGTCGCGGCGGGGTCGAGGCCAAGCGCCCGAAGACCCGCCAGCTCGACCAGTACGGCAGGAACCTCACGGCGTTTGCCGAGGAGGGCAAGCTCGATCCCGTAATCGGGCGCGAGCAGGAGATACAGAGGATCATGCAGATCCTCGTGCGCCGCACCAAGAACAACCCCGTCATCATCGGCGAGCCGGGCGTCGGCAAGACGGCCATCGTCGAGGGACTCGCGCAGGAGATCGCCGAGGACAGGGTGCCGGACATTCTGGCCGGCAAGGAGGTCTACACGCTGGATCTCGGGGCGCTCGTGGCCGGCTCCAAGTACAGGGGCGAGTTCGAGGAGCGCCTCAAGAAGATCATGAAGGAGATCACCGACCACGGCGACATCATCCTGTTCATCGACGAGATCCACAACCTCGTCGGAGCCGGAGCCGCCGAGGGCGCCATAGACGCCGCCTCCATCCTCAAGCCGGCGCTCGCACGTGGCGAGCTGCAGGTCATCGGAGCGACGACGATCGACGAGTACCGCAAGTACGTGGAGAAGGACAAGGCGCTCGAGAGGCGCTTCCAGACCATCCAGGTCGGTGAGCCGAGCGTCGAGGAGACCGAGCTCATCCTCAAGGGCCTCAGGGATAAGTACGAGGCGCACCACAAGATCGAGATCACCGACGAGGCGCTCAAGGCGGCCTCCGAGCTCGGCGACCGCTACATCTCGGACCGCTTCCTGCCGGACAAGGCCATAGACCTCGTGGACGAGGCGGCCTCGAAGATGCGGATAAAGACGATGTCCTCGCCGCCGTACTACAAGGAG
>JBFLXF010000462.1:1141-2901 GCA_040757515.1 Actinomycetota bacterium | reverse complement strand
GCCGAGCCCGCGCTTGGGGACGTTGATGATACGTTCGAGGGAGACGTTGTCCGCGGGGTTGGCGATCACGGCGAGGTAGGCCATCGCGTCCTTTATCTCCGCCCGCTCGTAGAAGCGGACGCCGCCCACGATCTGGTACGGCACGTCCTCGCGGGCGAGCACCTGCTCCAGCGTGCGGCTCTGGGCGTTAGTCCTGTAGAAGACCGCTATCTCCGCCGGGCGCGCCCCCGCCTCCACGAGCCGCCCTATCTCCGAGACGACGAAGCGCGCCTCCGCGTACTCGTCCGAGGCCGTAAAGAGCCGGATGCGCTCCCCCTTCGGCCCCGCCGTCCACAGCTCCTTCGGCTTGCGCGAGGCGTTGTTGGCGACCACCGCGTTCGCCGCCGAGAGGATCGTCCGCGTCGAGCGGTAGTTCTGCTCCAGTTTGACGACCTTCGCCTCCGGGTAGTCGCGCTCGAAGTCCAGGATGTTCCGGATGTCCGCCCCTCGCCACGAGTAGACGCTTTGATCATCGTCGCCGACCACGCACAGGTTGCGGTGCTCCGCCGCCAGTATGTTGACGAGCCGGTACTGGGCGTGGTTCGTGTCCTGGTACTCATCCACGTGGATGTAGCGGAAGCGGGTCTGGTAGCGCTCCCGCACCTCCGGGAAGACCTCCAGCAGCGCCACCGTCTGCATGATGAGGTCGTCGAAGTCCATCGCATTGTTCTCATAGAGGCGCCGCTGGTAGAGGTCGTAGACCTCGGCGACGTTCTCGGCGATGTAGCCCTCGGTCTGCCGCAGGTAGTCGTCCGGCCCGACGAGCCGGTTCTTGGCTTCGCTTATCTGGGACTGAAACGAGCGCGGGTTGAAGCGTTTGGGGTCCTTGCCGAGCTCGACGATGCACCTCTTGACGAGCCGGACCTGGTCAGCGCCGTCGTAGATCGTGAACTCCCGCTTGTAGCCGAGCTTCTCGGCGTGGGCGCGCAGGACCCTGGCGCAGAAGGCGTGGAAGGTGGAGACCCACATCTTTCTGGAGTCGGGGCCGACGAGGAGGGCCACCCGGTCCTTCATCTCGCGGGCGGCCTTGTTGGTGAAGGTTATGGCGAGGATCTCGTGCGGCTCGGCGAGCCCCCGATCCAGGATGTAGGCGACGCGATGCGTCAGCACGCGGGTCTTGCCGCTGCCCGCCCCGGCGAGGATGAGCAGCGGTCCCTCAGTGTGCCGTACGGCCTCCAGCTGGGACTCGTTGAGCGAATCGAGAAGCACCGCGCAGAGTATAGCAAGGAGACCTCCCGCTAACCCCGGCGAAAGCTGTGCAGCGACACCTCGACGCTCCGGCCCTCCCGCTCGACGACCACGCTCCCGGTACGGACCTCGAACCCGCGCCCCTCCATCGCCTCGACAAAGGCCCGCGCGTGCTCGCGGCGCGGGTCGGCGAAGACCGCCTCGCCGCCCGAATCCAGCAGCCGGGGCACGAGCCTCGCCAGCGCCGCGGCGTTGCGCTCCTCGTAGAGCACGTCCGCCGCGACCACGAGATCGAAGCTCCCGAGCGCCGCCGGCGGCGCATGCCAGTCGAGCAGGGCGGTCGAGAGGTCTCGGCCCGCGTTGATCCGCGCGTTGTAGGCGGCGAAGTCGAGGGCGGCCCTGTAGTGGTCGGTCGCGAGGACGCAGGCGCCGCGGTTGAGCGCAACGATGGAGGGCAGACCTATGCCGCAGCCGAGCTCGATCGCGCGGCTGCCAGAGAGGTCGCGGGCCGCGAGGTCGCGGGCGAGGGCTAT
>JBFLXF010000462.1:0-1131 GCA_040757515.1 Actinomycetota bacterium | reverse complement strand
CCAGAGATCCGCCCAGTAGGGCAGGCGCTCGTCGCGCGCGAACTCCGTTTCATCTATGAGCGCGTCGGCCTCGGCGGGGTGCAGCAGGCGGTAGGTCTTGCCGCCGATCTCGACGGCGGACTCGGAGATGGTGGTGCGGCCGCGGAGGTGGGCCTCCAGTGGCCCGGAGCCGGTCAGCGGCCGGCGGTAGCCGCTTCGCGAGAGGCGCGGTTCTCGCGCTCGGCCTCGGCGAGCTGGGCGATGCTGTAGCGCCCGAAGACGCCCTCGAGGGCCTCGCGGGCCTCGTCCCAGACCTTGCTCGTCACGCAAAGCGGGGCCTCGGTTATGTAGCAGGTACCCCCGGCGGAGCACCGGGCCGGGCGCACCGCGCCGTCCAGGATCTCCACCACGTCGAGGACCGTGATCTCCTCGGGCGGGATGGCGAAGCGGTAGCCGCCGTGCGCCCCGCGCCGGCTCTCCAATACGTCCGCGCGGCGGAGCTCGCCGAAGATCTGCTCCAGGAACCTCTCCGGGATGTGCTGGCGACGCGCTATCTCGGCGACGCCGAGTGGGGCTCCATCCTCGGCGAGAGCCAGCTCAACCAGCGCGCGCGCCGCATACTTGCTTTTTTGCGTAAGCCTCAAACGATCACCTGCCCGCAGAAACGCTCAGGGCTAGATTGTAACAGAGTTGCGCGGGCGGCGACTCGTGATCCGGGGCTACTCCTGCTCGTTCCCCTCGCGCTGGATGTACTGGCGCATGGCGTCCTCTATGCGCTCGCCGGTGACGAGGAAGACCGTCAGGCCGCCGATATCCACGCCGTGATCGGAGATGCGCTCCAGGTAGTGGACCATGAGAGCGGCGCGCATCCGCCACTCCGGGGTGCCGGAGCCGCCGTCGGCGGGGTTGGCGATGAGGTTCAGGGCCTCCGAGTAGAGCAGGTCCACCTTGTCGTCGGCGGCCTGCAGGTCGCGGGCGCGCTCGATGTCGCGCTCCCGGAAGATATCCAGGCCGTTGCGGAAGATGTTGCGGGCGGTGCGGGCCATCTCGGTCAGGGTGGCGTGCAGATCTTCGTCGCGCTCCTGGCCCTCCGTCTCGGCCACGGCGCTGCAGATGTGTTCGGCGAGCGTACCCGAGCGCACCAGGTGGTTG
>JBFLXF010000461.1:0-2903 GCA_040757515.1 Actinomycetota bacterium | reverse complement strand
AACCCCGAGCCCGCGACCGCGAGCACCAGCCCGAGGTGCAGCAGCACCCAACCCGACGCCGGGTTTCCCCGCTCGCGGAGTAGCCGAGCGACGCCCGCGCCCCCTCCTACGGCGACGGCGAGCGGGACGAGGACGACGAGCAGCGCGAGCGGGTAGTGCCAGGGCGCGCCGGCCCACCACTCCCCGAGGTAGTAGGCGAAGCGCTCGTTCTGCAGCCCGCTCGTCCAGGTAAGGAACTCCCACGTGCGCGAGACGGGTTCGCGCCAGAGCCAGGGCCAGATCGCGAAGAAGACCATCGCCCCGACACCGAAGCTCGCCAAAAGCCGAATGAGCGCCGCTCGCCGGTAGACGATCATCCACAGAAGCGCCGCCGGGACGAGCGGGAAGACACTGAGCTTCGTGGCGAAAGCGAGTCCGAGCAGGACGCCCGCGATAAAGGTGCGCGCCCGGCCGCCGAGGACGAGCATCCGGTACGTAGCAACGGCGGAGATCAGGTACATCGAGGCCACCGCCCCGTCGAGCTGCCCGAGCCGGGCGAACCCGAAGAGGACCGGCACGAGCGGCATCGTCAGCGCCGTCCCCCAAGCCTCCTCTGGGCCGAAGTGCCTCCATACGAAACGGAATGCCACCCAGATGGACGTGAGAAAGAGGGCGTAAGAGCCCATGCGGTAGGCGTTGCCGACCAGGTCGAGGCTCTCGGCGCCGAAGAGGAGCGCCCCTGCTCCGGCGAAGAGGGCGGCCCAAAGCTTGAAGAACGGCGGAGCCTCGTGGCTCTGGTGCCAGTAGCGGTCTATGGAGTTCCACCAGTCGGAGGGTTCCTGCGCGACGTGAGCGAACCAGGAGAGGTAGAGGTAAGAGGAGCCGAAGTAGTTGGGCTCGTCCCAGGTGATCCCGATCTCTCCGACCGTCAAAAGCCCTGCGAGCAGCAGCACGCCGAGGTACGCCGACAGCCACCGCCGCCCCCTGTTCTCAGCGTGCCTTTGAGTCCCCTGCATCCGACCATTCTAGAACGAAGCGTGGCCGTCATAGGGGCGAACCCTCTCCGAGCCTCGCCGGAGGTAAGTTATACTCTTGCGCGTTATGCGTCGCGAAGCCGCACAACCACGCACCTTCAACCACCGGGAGTCCTTCGACGGCGTCTCGGTGGTGGTGCCGGTCTTCGACGAGGAGGACTGCCTCATCCGCGCCCACGCGGAGATAAAGGAGGCTCTAGGCGAGATACCGCACGAGGTCCTCTACGTAGATGACGGATCTCGCGACCGGAGCGGCGAGATCCTGGAGGAGATAGCGGATAAGGACCCGAGCGTGCGCGTCGTCCGCTTCCGGCGCAACTTCGGTAAGAGCGCGGCGCTCGCTGCGGGCTTCGCGCGAGTCCGCTACGGCACCGTCGCCACGATGGACGCCGACCTGCAGGACGACCCCCGCGAGATACCGCGCCTGCTCAACAGGATGTTCGAAGAGGACCTGGATCTCGTCTCCGGCTGGAAGAAGGACCGCAAGGACCCGCTGGAGAAGCGGCTGCCCTCCAGGCTCTTCAACAGAACCACTCAGGTTCTCACCGGCGTGAGGCTCCACGACTTCAACTGCGGTCTGAAGGTCTACAGGGCCGAGGTGGTGCGCGAGCTCACGCTCTACGGGGAGCTTCATCGCTACATCCCGGCGCTCGCCCACTACCGGGGATTCCGGGTCGGGGAGGCCGCGGTCAACCACCGCCCGCGCGGCGGCGGCTCGTCGAAGTTCGGTCTGGAGCGGTACGTCCGGGGGATGTTCGACCTGATGAGCGTGGTCTTCCTTGGACTCTACCAGAGAAGACCGTTACACCTCTTCGGCGGCATCGGGATGGGCTTCGGCGCCCTGGGCTTTCTCATCTGCGCGTACCTGAGCGCTCTGTGGTTCATGGGCTACGGCATCGGCGACCGGCCGCTCTTGATCCTGGGCGTCCTGCTGATCATAGTCGGCGTCCAGAGCGTCTCTTTGGGCCTGATCGCCGAACTCATCGCCCGCACGAGCTACGCGGCGAGTGATCCGCCCTACAGCATTGCCCGCGAGCGCCGCGCAGAACGCCTCCCCTCGCCCGACGGCGAGGCTACCTCCCGCCGCTGAGAACATCGTGAAGGTCCTCTTAGTAACCTCGACTTTCCCTCGCTCCGGGGAGGACGACCAGGTTCCCTGGCTGCTGGAGTTGGCCCTCGTCCTGCGCGAGAGGGGCCTGTCCGTAGAGGTCCTCGCTCCCACCTACGCTGGCCTCCCGAGCCACGAGGTGCGCGGGATAACCGTGCACCGCTACCGCTACTTCACGAAAGACCGCGAAGTCGTAACTCACGAGGCGGGCGCGATGAACAAGATGGTCGGCCGCCACGACCTCCTCCTGCCCGCCTTCTCCCTCGTCGGGGCAGGGATGGCCGCCGCAGCCAGGCTCGCACGGCGCGAGCGCTACGACGTGGTTCACTCTCACTGGCCCCTTCCGATGGGCCTGCCGGCCTGGGCTGCCGCGCGATTCTCGAAAAAGAAACCCCGTCTCGTCGCCACCTTCCACGGCGCGGAGGTGGCCCTAGCGAAGAGAAAGCCCCACTACCGGCCCGTGCTGCGCTGGATCTCCGGCGGCCTCGACGCCGCCATAGCGAACTCCACAAGCACGGCCTCAACCGTGCGGGAGCTCACCGGAGTGGAGCCGGTCGTGATTCCCTTCGGCCCGCCCCGAGGCGCCGTAAACCCCGACCGGACCACCGGCGCTCCCGAGCGCGGGGAAGGACCTCCGGTGGTGCTGGCGGTGGGACGCATGATCGAACGCAAGGGCTTCCCGGTTCTGGTGCGCGCCGCCGAGAGGCTCAGGGGCAAGGCGCGCATCATTATAGCGGGCGGCGGCGAGCACGAGAGCGTGGTGCGCGGGGAGGTGGAGCGTC
>JBFLXF010000460.1:0-2911 GCA_040757515.1 Actinomycetota bacterium | reverse complement strand
GCGGCGTTGCCCAGTGCCACCCGGAAGGCGGGGTTCTCCCCTGTCTCCCGCACCCGGGGCTCCCGCGGACCTCGTCCCTCGCTCAATCGCTCCTCTCCTCCGAGCCACGCCCGGCCATCAGCAGCCCCAGCTCTTCGTCTGTGGCGTCGGGCCCCAGCTCGCCCACGATTTTGCCCGCATAGATGACGGCGATGCGGTCGGAGAGAGAGCGTATCTCCTCGAGCTCCAGCGAGATGAGCAGGATCGCCTTGCCCTCGGAGCGCTGCTCCAGAAGCTGGCCGTGGATGAACTCTATGGCCCCAACGTCCACGCCGCGGGTCGGCTGGGAGGCGACGATAACGCCCGGGTCGCCGGAGAGTTCGCGGGCGAGGATCGCCTTCTGCTGGTTGCCGCCCGAGAGTGATCCGGCCCTCGCATCGGGGTTCGGCGGTCGCACGTCGAAGGCGCGCAGGACCTCGGCGGCGCGGCGGCGCATGGCCTTCGGAAAGAGCCAGCCCCACCTGTTGGAGAACGGCGGCTCATCGTAGGTCTTGAGGGCATTGTTCTCGTAGAGGGCGAAATCCAGCACCAGCCCCTTCCTGGCCCGGTCCTCCGGCACGTAGGCGAGGCCCCGCTCCTGGCGGGCGTCGGCCCCTAAGGACGTCACGTCCTCTCCATCGAGGTAGACGCGCCCGCGCTCGGCGCGCCTGACGCCCGCCAGCGCCTCGGCGAGCTCGGTCTGGCCGTTGCCGTCCACCCCGGCGATGCCGAGGATCTCGCCCGCCCGCACCTCCAGGCTCACGCCGTCCACCGCCACCGCTCCGGCGTTGGAGAGGACGAGGAGGTCCTCGGCCTTCAGGCGCGGCTCGCCGACCCGGACAGGCTTCTTCTCGACGCGCAGGAGCACCTCGCGGCCGACCATCAGGCGGGCGAGATCGCCCTCGTTCGTCTCGGAGGTCTTCACGGTGTCCACGACCTTTCCGTCGCGGATTATCGTGATCTCGTCGGAGACCCCGAGCAGCTCGCCAAGCTTGTGGGTGATCAGGATGATCGAGAGCCCATCCGCCACCAGTTCCTTGAGGACCGCAAAGAGGTCCTCAGTCTCCTGCGGCGTCAGAACCGCCGTGGGCTCGTCGAGCACCAGGATGCGGGCGGCGCGGTAGAGCGTCTTGAGGATCTCCACCCGCTGCTGCTCTCCCACCGACAGGTCGGCGACGCGCCGTCTCGGGTCCACCCGCAGGCCGTAGCGCTCGGCGAGCGCCTCGGCATCCTTGACGGCTTTCTCGATGTCGAGAGAGGCGCCCTTGCGCGGCTCGGCTCCCAGGACGATGTTCTCGGCGACGGTGAGCGGCGGTATGAGGGTGAAGTGCTGGTGGACCATCCCGACGCCGCGCTCGACGGCGTCCTTCGGGTCCCGGATGCGAACCTCCTCGCCATCTATGAAGATCTCGCCCGAGTCCGGGTGGTAGAGGCCGTAGAGGATCTTCATGAGGGTGCTCTTGCCGGCCCCGTTCTCCCCGAGAAGGCCCAGGATCTCGCCGCGCCTGAGTCTTATGGAGATGTCGTCGTTGGCCACCACCGACCCGAAGGTCTTGGTGACGTTTCGCATCTCCAGGACGACCGGGGCCTCTCGCATGGCTCCGGCCGCCCCGCCGCCGGTCTCCCTCTCGGTCACCGGTCTCTACCCTACTGCGGCTCGGTGGGAACCTCTATCTCGCCGTTTATGATCCCCTCGCGGGCCCGCTCGACCTCCTGCTTGACGTTCTCGGGGACCTGGTCCTCGAAGCGCCCGAAGGGGGCGAGGCTGATGCCGCCGTCCTCCAGACCGAACTCGACGACCTCGCCGGCGGGGAACTCGCCGCTTCTGGTCTGCTCGATGGTCTGGAAGACCGCGTTGTCCACCCGCTTGACGACGGAGGTGAGGATCGGGGCCTCCGGGAAGAGCTTGGCCTGGTCGGCGTCCACGCCGATGGCGAAGACGTTCTCCTCGCGCGCCGCCTCGAAGAGCCCCGCGCCCGTGGCGCCCGCGGCGTGGTAGATGATGTCCGCGTCGCGGTTTATCTGCTGCAGCGCGATCTCCTTGCCCCTCGCCGGGTCGTTGAACGCCTCGGGCGTGGAGCCCGCGTACTGCACCAGGACCTCGCAGTCGGAGCACACCGACTCGACGCCCGCCTCGTAACCGGCCTGGAACTTGGCGATCAGGTCGGACTCCTGCCCGCCTATAAAACCGACGACCTTCTCGGGGTTGGTGTACTCGGTCTCCTCCCGGGTCATCAGCCCGGCGACCACACCCGCCAGATAGCTGCCCTCCTGCTCCCTGAAGACGAGGCTCGCCGCGTTCTCCGCCTCGACCACCGAATCCACGATGGCGAAGTTGGTGTCCGGGAACTGCGGGGCGACCTCGTTGACCGCGTCGGTCATGAGGAAACCCACGGCGAAGACCGGATTGTAACCGGACTCGGCAAGCTGGGTGAGGTTGGTGACATAGTCGGTCGGGGCGCTGGACTCCAGGGTCTCGGTCTCGACGCCGAACTCCTCCTGCGCTCGCTTGAGGCCCGCGTAGGCCGAGTCGTTGAAGCTCTGGTCCCCGAGCCCGCCGACGTCGAGCACGAGCGCCGGCCGAACCTCCGTCTCGCCCCCGCCGCCACCGCCGGTGTCGCCGCCCTGTTCACCGCCCCCGCCGCCGCAAGCCGCCACGAGCAGCGCGACCCCGGCCGCCAGAACGACAGCAAATACTCTTGAACGCACGGGACCTCCTTATCCTCTATGTGCGGACCCGCCCCAGAGCTCCCCCACCGGGCGGTCGGTCATCTCTGTCGGTCTGCGGCATCATATATTAGTTACGCCCGCTGACGCAAAGGAGATGTCTACCCTTGTCCCCGACGCTCTCCGGCCTGGACTGGCTCCGCGAGTTCACCCCGGCCACGAGAAG
>JBFLXF010000459.1:0-2921 GCA_040757515.1 Actinomycetota bacterium | reverse complement strand
CGGAACGGGACCCGCGCGGGCTCGTAGAGGTCCTGGAGCACGTAGCCGACGCCTTCTACGTCCTCGACGAGGAGTGGCGCTTCGTCTACGTCAACCCTGCCGCCGCCTCCCTCTGGAACCGCAAGCGCGATCGGCTCATCGGTGAGAAGTTCGGGGACGAGTTTCCCGAGGCCGTGGGCTCGGAGTCGTACGAGGCGATCCGCAAGGCCATGGAAGGGCGCGAGGTCGTCGGCTTCGAGGCGATCTCGCCGGTGACTGGTGGCTGGATCGCCGGACGCGCCTACCCCGTGCCCGAGGGGATCGCCGTCATCTTCTGGGATGTCACGGCGCGTAAGAAGGAGGAGGGTGAGCGCGAGCGCCTGCTGGAGCGCCAGCGGCGCATCGTAAGAGCCTTCCAGAAGGCCCTCCTGCCGCCCACTCTGCCGGAGGTTCCCGGTGCCGAGCTGGCGGCGCGGTACGTCGCTGCCTCGGAGGGTCTGGAGGTGGGAGGCGACTTCTACGACGTCTTCGCCGTCGTGGACGACGGGTGGGGGCTCATCGCGGGCGACGTGACGGGAAAGGGCCCCGAGGCCGCCTCGCTTACCTCGCTTGCTCGCAACGTCATCCGCACCGCCGCCATGCGCGTCGGAGACCCGCGCGAGGTGCTGGGAGTGCTCAACCAGGAAATTCTGCGCCAGACCGACGGGAACCGCCTCATCACGGTGGTCTACGCGGACGCCATGCCCTACAAGGGCGGCCCGGGAAGGATTGCGGTCCGGTTCGCCTGCGCGGGGCATCCGCCGCCCCTGATCCTGCGCGGCGGCGAGGTGGAGAGCTTCTCCCCCTCTGGGATGATCCTCGGCGCCGTTCCGAAGCCCAGGATCTCCTCCTACGATGCGATTCTCTCCAGAGGCGACGCGGTCGTGCTCTACACCGACGGGGTGCTCGAGGCCCGCAGCCCCACGGGGGAGTTCTTCGGCGAAGAGCGCTTTAGAAAACTCATCGCCGGCTGCGCCGGATGCACCGCCGAGGAGACCGCCGCCAGGATAGAGCGTGAGGTGCTGGACTTCCAGGACGGCGAGCCTCGCGACGACGTGGCCGTGCTCGTATTGCGGGTCGCGTAGAACGCATATAGCTGGTGATAACCCCGTTGCGGTAATATCCCGGAAGGAGGCCGCGTGGTCGTATCCGAGGAGGCAAACGCGAGGGGACGAGCGGTGCTGTCGGAAGAGAACGTCAGGCTCCTGCGCATGGTTGACATCTTCGAGCCACTCTCGCCCGAAGAGATAGAGGCGATAGAGTGGAGGCATCTTAACACCACCGTCGAGCCCGGCGAGATCTTCTACACGCCCATGGACCTCTCGGAGACGCTGTTCGTGATCCAGCGCGGCAGGGTGCGGCTCTACCGGGCGACCCCCGGAGGGCGCGAGTTCACCTACGCCGTGCTCGAGGAGGGTACGGTCTTCGGCGAGATGGCCCTCACCGCCCAGCGCCTGAGGAACTCCTACGCCGAGGCGATGGAGGAGACCGAGGTCTCGGCGATGTGCCGCGCCGATGTGGAGCGCCTTATCCTGGAGAAGCCCGCCGTGGGGCTCCGGCTGGTCTACCTCTTGGGCGAGCGGCTGAACTCCTACGAGACGCGCATGGAGGATTTGGCCCTAAAGGAGGTGCCGGCCCGTCTGGCCGGCCTCATCCTCCAGCTCGTCGAGCAGCAGGGACTGCGCACCAGCGACGGCTACAGGATTCCCACCCGCTACACCCACCATCAGCTTGGGAGCATGATCGGGGCCAACCGCGAGGCGGTTACCCGCGCCTTCGCGCGGCTGCGGGAGCTCGGCGCCGTGGAGACCCGGCGCCGCTACATCTACGTGGAGAACATAGAGCTGCTCCGGCGGGCCACGGAGGACTCCTTTTTCGGGTAAGCTGGACTCCAGCGCGGGCAGGAACGAGGATCGGGGGAGCCATGGAGAAGGCGATGCTCAGGTTGCTCCAGAAGGAGGTTGAGCGCCAGTGCCAGTTCGCCATGATCGCCCTGCAGGACATGGACGAGGCCTCGGCTAACGGCGACGGGAACCTCTTCTGGTATTCCGTACAGGGGCTCGTGATGGCCGTCGGCAGGATCTCCCGGCTCCTCTGGCCGCCCGACCCTCTCCTGCCCGAGAGAGGTCCCGAGCTCAGGGAGAGCCTCGGCGTCGGCGAGGACAGCCCCTTGCGCGCCCTTGGCTTTGTCGAGCATTTCGAGCACTTCGACCGCCGCCTGGAGACCTGGCAGGCGACCTCCAGGCAACGGCGCTTCTTCGACTGCTACACCGAGCCACTCGACGTGCTCGCCGAGACCGCCCCGGAAGACCGCTTCCGCGGATTCGATACCGAGAAGAACGCCATCCTCTTCCACGGCGAACCCTACGAAATCGACCCCGTGATCCGGGCCGTCGAGGAACTGCAACGCAGGGCCGAGAAGCAGATGCAGAAGCCCTACCTCGGCCCGGGCGAATAGGGCCTCGCCCGGAGTACCCGGGGCGACGCGGCTCCGCCTCAAACCGGCTTCTTATCGGTGTCGCAGGACACCGTCTCTGGCGTGAACGCGACGTTTTGGTGTCTTGCGACACCGATGCCTGCCCGCGGTGGTTTGCGCGCCTGCCGGGGCGGAGAGACTTCTGTTCGACTAGCGGGCCGTACGGGGAACCGGCGGTTCGTGGCAGACGGCAGGCAAGCAAGGAGGCAGGTGCACGTGGAGCGCGAAGAGCGTAACGACGGGTATACGGAGATAGAGGATCGCTTCTCCGGCTATACGGTCTACGACCGGGACTATGAGAAGGTCGGCAAGGTGGACGACCTCTTTGTAGACGAGAGCGACAGGCCCGAGTACATCGGCGTGAAGACGGGTCTCTTCGGGATGAACTCGACGCTGATACCGTTTGAGCTGGTGCGGGTCAACGACG
>JBFLXF010000458.1:0-2923 GCA_040757515.1 Actinomycetota bacterium | reverse complement strand
ACTTGCGCGCCACGTCCACGCCGATGACACACGCCTGGTTGGAGTAGTCCGAGTTGTCTACCGGGACGTAAACCTCTCTGTACATAAACCCCGTTCTCCTAGCCGTCTGGACGCCGAAGAGACTCGTCGTTTCAATCGTGCGCGGGAACTCGCTTCCCGCAGCCTCTCCAATGTACCGTCAAAGCCCTCGGGCCGCAAATTAACGCGTTCACACGGAGTAAAGCTCAAGGCGTTCTGTGAGAACCTCCCCGCTTCTCGGGCGTACCGATCCGACGGCGTTATGGACGGCGTTATTCCCGCCGGATCCCAGTTGCCCGAGGTGGCGCAGGTGGTGCGGGTTACGCTCCGGGCCGGTCCGTCCATCGTGTCTCCTCCTTACTCGGCCTCGCGGAGCGTGAGGGAGGCGAGCAGGAGCAGGGCGACGCCGTAGCAGGCGAGAACCGCGAAGTTGACCCACACGTCCCCCAGCGTACCGCCCGGCTCTATCATCTCCTGGATCACCTCGTTGGCGTAGAACACCGGGAAGGCCTGTCCCAGCAGCTCGGCCCACCCCGGCAGCTCCTCCGGATCCATCAGCAGCCCGGACAGAAACACCGAGGGGAAGGCGATGAGTGGGATGAAGGGGAAGACCTGGCTCTCCCGGCGGGCGAAGGTGGAGACGAAGATCCCGAGCATGACGGACGCTATGGCGAGCAGCCACACGACGGCGAAGAGCGTCGCGAGGACGCCCGCCTCGTAGTCCAGCTCGAAGAGCCATATCGCCTCGGCAAGCCCGACGACGGCCTGGAAGGTCGCCAGCCCCAGGAATCCCAGCAGATAGCCGCCGATGATCTCGATCCGCCTGAAGCCGTTTATGAACATGCGCTCCATGGTGCCCGCCGTCCTCTCCTGCACCAGCGCGATGGCGCACAGGATGAAGGCCAGAAAGTGCACGATGAACGCCGCTACCGGGACCACGTAGCGGTCGGCGTCGACCATCGGCGGCAGGGTGTCGAAGAAGATCTTGAGGAAGTACACGATCACGAGCGGCGCGACGATCGAGAGGACGAGAAACCGGGGGTTGTGCAGCAGCTGTCTGACTACCCGCCGCCCCACGAGCGCCGTTCGCCTCATCGCTCCTCCTCGATGATGGAGAGCACGACCGTCTCCAGCGAGTCCGTCCGAACGTCTACGGCCGTGACGTCCCGCGTCAGGCCGTAGGAGCGAAGCGCCTCAGCCAGATCCTCGGGCCGCCCCCCGATGACCCTCTCTTCCTCCCTCTCGCCCCGCCGGATGAGGAGGCGTACCCTCCCGCGCTCCAGGATCCGGCGCGGCTCATCGGAGGCGATGATGCGCCCGTGGCGCAGGACCGCGACCCGGTCGCAGAGCATCGCCTCGTCCATCAGGTGCGTGCTGATAAACAGCGTGGCGCCTCCTCGCGCGAGCTCTCTGAAGGTCTTCCAGAGCTGGCTTCTGAGCTGCGGGTCTACCGCCGCAGTGGGTTCGTCCAGGAAGAGCACCTCGGGCCGGTGAACGAGCGCGCAGGCCAGCGAGACGCGGCGCCTCATCCCGCCGGAGAAGGTGTGGATCTGGTCCCCTGCGCGCGGCGTCAGCTCGGTAAGCTCCAGGATCTCCCGGACCCTGCTCCGGAGATCCGGGACGCCGTGCGCCGCCCCGAAGAACTCGACGTTGTCTTTCGCCGAGAGGTCGTCGTAGAGGGCCAGAGACTGGGGCATGTACCCTATGGTGCGCCTCAGCTCCGGCCGGTCCCTCAGCGGGTCCAACCCGAGCACCCGCGCCCGGCCACCGCTGGGGCGCAGCGTCCCCACGAGCGCCTTTATGAGGGTGGTCTTCCCGGCCCCGTTGGGGCCCACGAGCCCGAAGACCTCGCCCTTGCGCACCGAGAGGTCCACGCCCCGGAGCGCCTCGATCCTCTTGCCGTACCGCTTGACGAGCCCCTCTACCTCTATGGCGTCCACCTTCACCTCCCTTCCGGTCTCAGCCCTTCCAGGAGCATCCTGACCGCGTTCTCCACATGCTCTTCATCGGTGAGGCCGTCCTCCCTTATCGCGGGGAAGAAGACCTTGCCGCCGACCTGCGGGAGCAGCATCCCGATAAAGGCCCGCGCGCTGGATCTGACATCGTGCGGGCGGAGCCTGCCGAGCTCGACCTGATGGGCCATGTAGCTCTTGAGGAAGCCGAGCATCCGCTTTATGACGGCGTTGCCGAAGATCTCGGCGATCTCGGGCCGCCTCATGGCCTCGCCCACCAGCAGCCGGGCCATCCTCTGGGCCGCCGCATTGTCGAAGGTAAAGAGGTACCTCTTCGCTATCATCGGCAACACTTCCTCCGGCGGGCGGCCGAGCAGCCGCGCCGGGTCCCTGAGCGCGCGCAACACCGGGATCCTCGACCCCAGAACCTCCCTGAAGAGCGCCTCCTTGTCCGGGAAGTACCAGTAGATGAGAGCCGGAGACTGCAGCCCCGCAGCCTCCGCAATGCTCTTGATCGTCGCCCCCCGAAACCCCTTCGCCGAAAACTCCTCAAACGCCGCCTCCAGGATCTGCTCCCGCCGGTCCCGCTCCTCGCTCACCACACTCCCTTCTTTATTGATCGTTTAATAAATAAGCCCAGTCTGCTCCTGATAGAACATTTAATCAAGTACTTGAGACGGTTGTTTTCGGGGAGGTCTGTATAGTGTGGTGGATGGTGGGCTGAGCGGGAGGTTTACACTTGCCGGACCGGGAGACGGAGACGCTGGAGGGGTCGGTGAGCGTCATCTCGCCGGGTGCCTACGCCGTCTCTGGTGGGGCGGGAGACTTTGACGGCGGGGCCGGGGGGCTTTACTACCGGGACGCGCGGCACCTCTCGCGGTTCGTGCTGGAGGTGGGGGGCGAGAGGCCGGTGGCGCGGGGGTGCGAGACGCGGGGGGTGGTAGCTGAGTTCC
>JBFLXF010000457.1:0-2929 GCA_040757515.1 Actinomycetota bacterium | reverse complement strand
GACGAACCGCGCTCAAGGCCCCGCCGTGGCGCCCTATCGGCGTGCGCACCGCCCCCACGATCCAGGCCTCGTTCGTTCTTCCGTATGCCATGCTCTTGCTTCTCCTTCCCGCCCGTCGCGGGCGAGCGGTCTCTAGATCCTCGCTCCTCGTCTGACCGCCTCGGTCCTGGCCTTCAGGTCGCGCAGCACCTCGAGCTCCCTTTCGGTGGGAGGTTCGGTGGTGTCGAGGTCGCCGGCCACCTTCAGCTCCCAGCCCGTGGCCTCCTTAGCCTGCTCGACGGTTGCGCCGGGGTGCAGGGCGGCGAGGGTGAACTCCTTTGTCTCGGGGTCGGGCCTGAGAACGCCGAGGTCGGTGATGATCACGGTAGGACCTGCGCCGGTGTAGCCGAGCTCGCTGCGCGAGTCGCCGCCATAACGGTGCCCGACGGAGGTCACGAAGGAGAGCTCCTCGACGAAGGCACGCTTCCTGTGGCGGAGCATGATGATGACCTCCCTGGCCGAAGCGGCGATCTCCGGCGCTCCGCCCGCTCCGGGGAGGCGGACCTTGGGCTTCTCGTAAGGCCCTACGACGGTGGTGTTTATGTTTCCGTAGCGGTCCACCTGGGCGGCACCGAGGAAGCCGACGTCCACACGCCCGGCCTGCAGCCAGTAGTTGAAGACCTCGGGCACCGAGACGACCGAGTCGGCGTGCTCGGCGAGCACCCCGTCGCCTATGGAGAGGGGCAGCACGTCGGGCTTGGCGCCTAAAGTGCCGGACTCATAGATCAGGAAGCACTCCGGCGCGTGGGTCGCCCGGGCCAGGTTCGCCGCCTCTGAGGGCAGCCCTATCCCGACGAAGCATACCGTACCATCCTTCAGCTCCCGGCTTGCGGCGACGGTCATCATCTCGTCGGTGGTGTAGTCCGTTCCGGCGGTCTGGCTGGCGGATAGATCTCTCGTCATCGCAGTGCCCCTTCTTTGCCTATGCTCTGCAGGTACTCGCCGAAGTCTGAGGTGTCGAGAACGTGGCGCTCCATCCACCCGGCGAAGCGCTCCCGATCGCGGCTTATGGGATCCCAGGCCTCGTAGAAGGCGTTGTCGCGATCGTAGTAGCCGTCGGCGTAGGAGGGATGCGCCCCCTTGGGAGCGACGGCTATGGCGTCCACGGCAACGGAGGGCAGGACGATCTGGAACGGGCGTGGCTCGAACTCCTCCACCACCTCCTCGACGGTGACGATAACCTTCTTCGCCGAGAGCGCCGCCTCCTTCTGGATGCCGGTTATCCCCCAGATCGCCACGTTGCCGCGCCGGTCGGCCTGTTGGGCGTGGATGATCGCCACGTCGGGGTTGAGGGCGGGCACCGCCATAAGCTCCTCGCCGGTAAAAGGGCACCTGACCGGGGCTATGGTCTTCGTGACCTTGGGGAGGTCTGTGCCAACATAGCCCCGTAGCACCGCGAAGGGGAGGTTGGAGGCGCCGGCGACGTAGCGGTTGGCCATGCCGGCGTGGGAGTGCTCCTCCAGCTCCAGGGGGCGCGGCCAGTCGTTCTCCACGGCGTCGCGGAAGCGGTGGAGGGACCCGACGCCGGGGTTGCCGCCCCAGGAGAAGATGAGTTTTCTGGCGCAACCCATCCCGATCATCTGGTCGTAGATGAGGTCTGGTGTCATGCGAATGAGAGTAAGGTCCCTCTTCTTCTGGCGCACTATCTCGTGGGCCGCGGCGGTGGGGATCAGGTGCGTGAAGCCCTCCAGGGCGAGCGAGTCTCCATCGTTGACCAGCCCGGCCACCGCCTCGCGCAACGTCGTCATCTCGCTCAACTACCGGCCTCCTTTCCGGGAGCCATGGCCACCGCCACGTCGCTCCCACGAGTCTTTGAGAACCTCTCTATGCCGCCGGGACTCACTCCGCGCCCCCTCCGTCGGGACCGGAGAGCACTTCCTGAGCGGCGGCGAAGGCGGAGTTGGCGGCGGGCACGCCGCAGTAGATGGCGCTCTGCAGCAGAACCTCCTTTATCTCGTCCTCGGTGAGCCCGTTGCGAAGCGCCGCCCGGATGTGCATCTTGAGTTCTTCGAGGTGGCCCAAGGCAACGAGCGCGGTGAGGGTGATGCAGCTTCGCGTCTTACGGTCGAGGCGGGGACGCGTCCAGATCTCGCCCCACGCATACCGGGTGATGAACTCCTGAAAGTCCCTCGTGAAGTCTGTCGTGCGCTCCGTGGCGCGGTCCACGTGCTCGTCGCCGAGCACCTCTCGCCGAACCTTCATGCCGCGCTCGTAGAGCGGGTCGCTCATCGCCTCCTCTCCTCTATCCCGGTCCCCAGGTGCTCCATTATCGCCGAGGTAACCGCCTCGGGCCGCTCGACGTTTGCCAGGTGGGCCGCATCCGGAATTACCACCAGACGCGCGCCGGGGATAGCATCGCGGATCAGCTCCGCATGCTCGGGCGGGGTGGCGGGATCGTCTGCGCCGGCTATGACGAGCGTAGGGGCCCGTATCTCTCCCAGCCTCTCGCGCAGGTCCATCTCCCGGATGGCCTCGCAGCAGCCAGCGTAGCCCTCGGCGGGCACGCCGATGAACATGTCTCTCGCCCACCGGACGACGTCCGGGCGCTTCTGGCGGAAAGCGGGCGTGAACCACCGCTCCACCACTGCGTCGACGATCTCGCCCATGCCTCTCTCCCGGACGGTTCGGGCGCGCGTCTCCCACGTCTCGGGCGGGCCGAGCAGAGCCGAGGTGCAGCAGAGCACGAGCCGCTCGAACTTCTCCGGGGCCTCGCTCGCGGCCCACATCCCGACCATCCCGCCCAAGGAGAGCCCGCAGAACGAGAGACTCTCTATACCCAGCCGCTCCAGGAGCGCCAGAAGGTCCCGGCCGAGATCTTCGATAGAGTACGGACCGGGAGGTACCGGCGCGCCCCCATGCCCCCGGTGGTTGTAGCGCAAGAGACGGAACC
>JBFLXF010000456.1:0-2931 GCA_040757515.1 Actinomycetota bacterium | reverse complement strand
AAGATCGCCGTCGTCCCCGACCGGCTCAACGAACCCGAGAGCTTTCTCAACGCCTGACTCATCAACCGCGCCTGAAGCCCCACGTGAGAGTCCCCCATCTCACCCTCTATCTCAGCTCTAGGCACAAGGGCCGCCACGGAGTCGACCACGACTACGTCGAGGGCGCCGCTGCGCACGAGGGTATCGGCGATCTCGAGTGCCTGTTCTCCGGAGTCGGGCTGAGAGAAGTAGAGGTTCTCGAGGTCTACGCCGATGGCCTCGGCGTAGGTGGGGTCAAGGGCGTGTTCGGCGTCTATAAAGGCGCCGAGTCCTCCGGACTTCTGAGCTTCGGCCAGGATATGCAGAGCGAGGGTAGTCTTACCGCTCGATTCCGGGCCGAAGATCTCGATGATACGGCCGCGCGGTACGCCGCCCACCCCGAGCGCGAGGTCCAGGGCGAGGGCGCCGGTGGGGATGGAGGCGACCTTCTGCGGCCCCCGGTCGCCCATGCGCATGATCGAACCCTTACCAAACGCCTTCTCTATCTGGGAGACGGCGGCGTCTATGGCCTTGCTCTTATCCAAAGCATCCTCCGCGGAAACGAACAGATGATAGCGTCTTCTCTTGCGGGATTATACTGTAGCCCCTGCGGCGCCCCAACAGGCGTTTGGAGGTGCTAACCGCTTGCGGCGTCCTTGAGGGTCCAGTTGCGAGTGACGACTTCGCCGTATCCGCCCAGGGTCCCGACGCTCTGGCCGTTGACCTCCACGCTGACGGCACCTGCGTTGCCGGTAGAGATGACCACCTCCCGCTCGGCCTCGAAGGTTTGCGAGAAGCCGGGCTGAGCGATCTGCTCGAAGGCGACCACGCCGTCGGACTGGACGCTGATCCAGGACGGCGAGCCCTCCACTCTCACCGAGACCCTCAGTTCATCGGGAGGCGGGGGTTTCTCCTCGCCGGCCTGGCCGTCCTCGTCCCCGGAGGCGGTTCCGCCGGGCTCCGCAGGTGCGTCGCCCCGGTTCTCCTGCCGGCCGTCTGCCGGTTCCGAGCTAGCCGAGGGCGCGGGTTCCTCCCCTCCACCGCCCGCAGGCTGGAAAGTGTTCTTGCCGACGTAGTACAGGCCCCCGATCAGAGCGCCGATGGCGAGAACGGCCACCGTCAGCGTGGCGATTGTGGCTGCAGAGACGGGGCTTCTCCTGCTCTCGCCGAGGTTGCCGGGCGTGACGAGCGGCCTGTCGAACGAGCTGCCGGGGGCTGTGTAGCTGAACTGCCGGTCGCGGCGTGGCTGGCGGCGGCTCTTCAGCTCACGCGCCATCCCCTCACCATCGAGACCGAGGAAGTTGGCGTAGGTCTTCAGAAAGCCTGCGGCGTAGACCGCGTCCGGGAGCACCCCGTAGTCGTCGCGCTCGAGGCCCTCCAGGTAACGCTTGCGGATCTTGGTCGCCTGCTCGACCTCCTCCAGCGAGAGGCCCCGTTCCTTGCGCCGGCGTTCGAGGGCAGGCCCGATCTTGGGTGCCCCGTCTTCGTAAGCGCCGGGGTTGTCCTCCTCGCTCCACACACCGGACGTGCGTTTCTCCTCACCCATAATCTCTACAAGCGTATCACAAAAGGTTACGGGTACTCGCCGGAATCCGGGTGCTCGACGGCTCCGCTATCAGGAGCGGTCTCTCCGCCTCCGCCGCTCCGGAACAGCGTCTCCAGATCCGCCTCGCTCGCGACTACGGCGCGGCTCTTGGAGCCCTCGTACGGACCAACCACGCCTTTGCGCTCGAGGGCGTCTATGATCCTGCCCGCACGCGAGTAGCCGACACGGAAGCGACGCTGCACGGCGCTCACCGAGGCCTGCTGGGTGGCGACGACGAAGCTCGCCGCCTCGGGCAGCAGCTCATCCTCGGGCTCCTCGTCTTCTTCTTTTCCGTTCTTTGGCTCCGTCACCTCCGGGACGAACTGCGGCTCAAGGCGCCCGCCGCTCGCCTCCACGGTCGCTAAGACGACCCGCTCGACCTCTTCATCCGAGATAAAGGCGCCCTGGACACGCGAGGCGCGCAGGGCGGAGACCGGCTTGAAGAGCATATCGCCCTTGCCGAGCAGTGACTCGGCGCCTGGGGAGTCCAGGATCACGCGCGAGTCCACCTGGCTGGAGACGGCAAAGGCTATCCTGCTCGGAACGTTGGCCTTGATCATGCCGGTGATCACATCCACGCTCGGCCGCTGGGTCGCCACCACGAGGTGTATCCCGACGGCCCGCGCCTTCTGGGCGATCCGGATGACTGCGTCCTCTACCTTGGCCGCCGCCGTCATCATCAGATCGGCGAGCTCGTCTATGACCAGCACTACATAGGGCATCTGGGTCTCGCTGCGCGCGTTGTACCCGTCGAGCGAGCGCACCCCCATCTTCTCCAGCACCTCGTAGCGACGCTCCATCTCGGCGACCGCCCAGGCCAAAGCGTTGGACGCCTTCTTGACGTCGGTGACGACCGGCGTGATCAGGTGCGGCACCCGCCCGAACTGGGAGAGTTCGACCCTCTTGGGGTCTATGAGGACCATCTTGACCTGCCGCGGGTCGGTGGTCAGCAAGAGCGAGGTGAGCAGGCTGTTTAACAGCACGCTCTTGCCGCTACCCGTCGTCCCCGCGACGAGCAGGTGCGGCATCTCGGCCAGATCGAAGAAGACCGCCCGACCCGAGATATCCTTGCCCAGGCCCACGGGCAAAGCCCAGTCGTTGCCCTCCGGCCACTCCGCGAAGACGTCGCCGAGAGTTACGGTCGCCGGGCGGGTGTTGGGCACTTCCACCCCGACGGCGCTCTTGCCCGGTATCGGGGCGAGTATGCGCACCTCGGTCGCCGCGAGCGCGTAGGCGATGTCCTGCTGGAGGTTGCGCACCTTCCCGACCTTCACCCCACTGCCGAGCCTGAGCTCGTAGCGCGTCACCCGCGGCCCCACGACCGCACG
>JBFLXF010000455.1:0-2938 GCA_040757515.1 Actinomycetota bacterium | reverse complement strand
TTTTCGTGCCGGTGTATCTCGTCTCCGACCTCCGGGCGATGGGCGCATCGTACCTATGGTTCGTGGGGATCTGGGTCGGCTACGGCCTCTTCGGGGCCGGCCTGACGCTGCTGATGGAGCTCGGGCTGGACGGCAAGACGTACACCGTGATCATCTTCGCCATGGTGGTCCCGATCCTGGTGATCGTCGCGATCCTCGAGTTCACGGTGGAGATGCGTCTCGTCGAGAGGACGGTAGCCCTGGTTGGGGACTACGGACCTCTACCGGCTGCCGTCTCGCTCGTGGCGGGCGCGGGCCTGTTCGCGCTGCTGGCGCGGCTGACGGCTCGCCGGATCGAGCGCCGGGACCTCTCCGCATGAGCGGGGAGGAAACGCGCATACCCCTCCGGCTCTCTATGGACGACCCGGAGCCGATGTACCGCCAGATCGAGTCGCAGCTGAGGGACTTCATACTCGGAGGGCAGCTTCCCCCCGGGACGAAGCTCCCCTCCGTCCGGGCGCTGGCGAAGGAGCTCTCGTGCAGCGTCATCACGACCCGCCGCGCCTACCAGGATCTGGAGCAGGCCGGCTTTCTGCGGACCCGGCAGGGGATGGGCACCGTCGTCGCCGAGCTGGATGAAGAGGTACTGAGCAGGCACCGCAGGGAGCCCGTTGAAGAGTCCTTCCGGGAGGCAGTCCGGGCGGGGGTCCGCGCCGGGCTCGCGGCGGAAGAGGTGCGTGAGATCTTCGAGAAGGCACTGCGAGAGAGCGAGCAGCTCATGGAGAGGAGAAGATGATGAGCGCCCCGATAATCTCGGTGGAAGGCGTCACCAAGTCCTACGGCGACTTCACCCTCGGCCCCGTAGACCTGCGGATAGAGCCGGGCTACGTGGTCGCCGTAGTAGGGCCGAACGGCAGCGGGAAGAGCACGCTCTTCAGGATGCTGATGAACCTCGTCCGTCCGGACACGGGAGAGATACGGCTCTTCGGCATGAGATACCCGGAGAGCGAGGTCCAGATAAAGCGCAGGATCGGCTACGTGCCGGAGCGCTCCATAGGCCACGGCGAGATGACCGCCGCCGAGCTAGGCTCCTTCGTCGCCCGCTGGTACGATACCTGGGAGCACGCGCTCTACCGGGATCTGCTCGACAGACTCGGCATAGAACCGCACAAGAGGTTCCGCGAGCTCTCCAAGGGTACCCGGCGTCGCCTCTCCTTCGCGCTCGCCGCCGCGACCTCGGCGGATTTGCTCATCCTCGACGAGCTCACGGAGAGCGTCGATCCGTTCGCCCGCCGGGAGATGCTCGAGGACGTCTCCCGCTTCGTGGGAGACGGCGAGCGCACGGTGCTCCTCGCCACGCACGTCATAGACGAGGTACGCCGCCTCGCCGACTACGTCGTCTTTCT
Source organism: Actinomycetota bacterium (assembly GCA_040757515.1). GTDB lineage: Bacteria > Actinomycetota > Rubrobacteria > Rubrobacterales > Rubrobacteraceae > JBFLXF01. Next base: position 1,553 of record JBFLXF010000455.1, on the reverse strand, counting down.
CGTGAACGGGGAGTCTCTTGGCCTCTACGAGAAGGACGCCCTGCTCGAAAGCTGGAGAACCCTCTGGGTGGACCGTCCGCCCGGCGACGGCGTGCCCGGCATCGTCGAGGTCGAAGAGGGTACCCCGGTAAGGCTCGTGTCCGATTCGCCGGCGGCGACGATGGACGCCCTCGAAGAACACGGGACGACGGTCGTTCGGACGGCGCCGCTCGACCTCGAGGAGATCCTCCGGCACCTCATGCGCCGGAGGAACCGCGAGATGGCAAGCGGCAGATGACCGGAAGTAAGGGCGACATGCACGCAGAAGCCGCGAGCACCCGGAAGGCGCGACGAGAGCGAGCCGGGAGCATCTCATGGTCCGGTACGCCGGTCTGCCCCGCTGGACCTTCGGTTGACCGCCGAAGAAACGCAGTCTCTACCCCGACAAGAGGGTTGCGGAACAGCTCCGCTTCTCCGCGCAGGTTCAGGGCCTCTCCCGCATCGAGGCGTGGACCAACCGCGAGGCCTGGCTGGAGCGGCCCGGCATCGCCCTCCTCGTCGCGACGACCGCCGCCACGGTCTGGGGCGCCTCCCGGCTCTACAAAAAGGGCGTCCTGATGTACGGGAAGGGCCCCTCCCTCGCCGGCGTCGTGGGGCTGCTCCGGCGAGGCTGAACCTGCCGGGGTACCTACTGGAGCAGGATCTCCACGGGCTCGCCGCGGATGGAGGCGTCGAGCACCTCTATCGGATGGGCGGCGGGCATCTCGCGGCCCATGCCCCTGAGGGCCGCCCGGATCTGGAGCGTGCAGCCGGGGTTCGCCGTGACGAGCATCCGGGCGCCGGTGGCGAGAACGTTCCTCGCCTTGCGCTCGCCGAGCTCGGCGGCGGGGCCGGGCTCGACCATGTTGTAGATGCCCGCCGAGCCGCAGCAGATCTCCGCCTCCCGGATCTCCCTCACCTCGAAGCCGGGGATCTGCTTGAGGCTCTGGCGTGGCTGCGAACGGATGCCCTGGGCGTGGGCCAGGTGGCAGGCGTCGTGGTAGGCCGCCGTGACCGGCAGCGGGTGCCGCTTGGCGACCGGCCCGATCTCCTGGATGAACTCGGAGACGTCCCGCACCCTCTCGGAAAAGCGCCTCGCCCTCTCGGCGTACTCGGGGTCGTCCCGCAGAAGGAAGCCGTACTCCTTCATCGTCGAGCCGCACCCGGCGGCGTTGACGACGATCTCGTCGAGGTCGTACTCCTCAAAGGTGTCTATCGTCTTGCGGGCGAACTCGAGCGACTCCTTCTCGCGCCCGGCGTGCGTGGAGAGGGCGCCGCAGCAGCCCTGGCCCTTCGGCGCGACGACCTCGCAACCCTCGGCGGCGAGCACGCGCACCGTGGCCGCGTTGACCCGCGAGAAGAAGACGCGCTGCACGCAGCCGAGGAGGATGCCGACCCTCCGGCGCCTCTGGCCGACGGGAGGCGTGAACTCGGGGATCTGCTCCTCCTCCGGTACGTCGGGCAGCAGGCCCTCCATCGCCCGCAGCCTCGCGGGCATCCGCTGCATCACCCCCACCCTGCGCAGCTTCTCCCCG
>JBFLXF010000454.1:0-2957 GCA_040757515.1 Actinomycetota bacterium | reverse complement strand
CCGCTGTGGGCCGGGGCACTGGTGCTCGCCGCGCTCAACGGGATCACGCTGTACGTCAGCGGCAGGCCATGGGGCGTAACCGGCGCCTTCGCGCTCTGGGGCTCCAAGATTGCCGCCTCTTTGGGCGTGGACGTCGGGTCGTGGGCCTACTGGTCCGGCGAGAACGCGGCGGCTCTGCAGAGACCCATACTCGCCGACGTAACGTCGGTTATGGACTTCGGGATAGTGCTCGGAGCGCTGCTGGCGGCGGCCGTCGGCGGGACGTTCGTCCTGCACCGGCGCATACCGTGGAAGACGGCGGCCGCGGCGATAGTCGGCGGCCTGCTCATGGGCTACGGCGCGCGCCTCGCCTACGGCTGCAACATCGGCGCCTACTTCGGCGGCGTCGCCTCCTTCTCGCTACACGGCTGGCTGTGGGCGGCGATGGCCCTCATCGGCACCTACGGCGGCCTCAAGCTGCGCCCGTTCTTCGGCCTCAAGAACCCGAAGCCCGAAGACTCCCGCTGCTAAGATAGCCGACAGCACGGGGCGGAAGCCCTCCCGGCCTCAGAACGGGACGCCGCAGCGCAGGATCACGTTCGAGTACGGCGTGGCCTCGCCGGTGCGGATCACGAGCTTCGCGCCGGCGACCCGCCGCTTGAACTCCTCGTGCGGCACAAGTTCCAGCTCCGGGAACAGGCCCCGCAGCAGATCCCGCGTCGCCGGGTTCCGCTCCTCTACCTCCCCGGCGGCGACGGCACCCTCGACGACCAGGGCTTCCAGGGTGCCGGAGAGCACCGTCTCGAAAGACGGCACGCCGAACCGGAAAGCGAGGTCCACCACCTCCGGGCCGGGTGGGATGGGCAGCCCGCAATCGCAGACCACGACCAGGTCCGTGTGCCCCAGGCGCGCCATCGCCCCGGCGAGCCGGCCGTTGATGATTCCTTCCTTCTTCACAGCCTCTCCACCACCTCCGGCGTCGGAAGCGCGCCCTGCGCGCCCTCCTTCGTCACGGCCGCAGCCCCGGCTCTTACGGCATAGGACGCAGCCTCAGCCAACGAGTCGCCGCGCGCGAGCCGCGCCGCAAGCGCACCAACGAACGCGTCGCCCGCACCCGTGGTATCCACGACCTCGACCCGCGGGGCGGGATGGTGGGAGACCTCCTCACCATCGGCAACCACGGCGCCGTCACTGCCGAGCGTGATCACGGCGGAGCGCGGTCCCAGATCGAGGAGCTTAGGCGCAGCAACGCGCGCACCGTCTACCCCCTCGACCCTCTCGCCGAGCAGGAACGCTGTCTCGTGCTCGTTCACCACAAGCGTATCGAGCCGCTCCAGCAGCGAGCGCGGCAGCTCGAAGGTCGGAGCCAGGTTCAGGACCACCCGCACGCCCGCGCCGTCAGCGACCATGGCGGCGCGCTCCACGACCTCCGGCGGTATCTCCATCTGGGCGACGAGCACGCTAGATTCCCGAATGCTCTCCGAGGCTGCGTTCACGTCGTCCGGGGTGAGCGCGCGGTTCGCGCCGGGGGCGACCGTGATCGCGTTCTCCCCGTCCGGGGTCACCGTTATGAAGGCGGCGCCGGTCGAGTAGCCCGCCGCCCTCTCGACGAGGTTCGTGTACACGCCCTTCTCGCGTAGGGAGTCCAAGAGGGGCTCGCCGAGCCCGTCGTCGCCGACCCGGCCCAGGATCGCGACCGAGGCGCCGAGACGAGCTGCAGCCGCAGCCTGGTTCGCGCCCTTGCCGCCGTCGTGCAGGGAGAGCTCCGCGTTCGTGACTGTCTCGCCCGGCTCCGGGCGGCGTTCTACCTTCAGCACGAAGTCGCGGTTTATCGAGCCGGCGACGAAGACCTCTGGCATCGGAGCCTGCCTACTGCTGGAGGTACTCCGAGACGTTCTCCTGCGTCACGAGCTTGACCTCGACGGAGATCTCCTCCGGCACCGACTCGCCCTCGATCGCCTTCACGGCGTTCTCGACGCCCAGAGCCCCGATCCTGTCCGGCTGCTGGGCGATGGTCGCGTTCATCCTGCCGTCCTGGATGGCCTGCAACGCGTCCTCTATGGCGTCGAAGCCCACGATCTTCACCTCGTTCCCCGCCCTCTCGCCGAGCGCCCGCACCGCGCCGAGCGCCATCTCGTCGTTCTGGGCGAAGATGCCCTTTATCTCCGGGTTCGCCTGCAGGATGTTCTCCGTGACGTTCAGTGCCTGCGCCCGGTCGAAGTTCGCCGACTGGCTCGCGACGAGTTCGACCTGGTCCTGTCCCTCGATAACCTCCTCGAAGCCCTGGCCGCGGTCCCGGGCCGCGCTCGTGCCGGGGATGCCCTCGAGCTGCGCGACGGGGCCGCTGCCGACCAGTTCGACCAGCTCCCGGGCCGCTATCCTGCCGCCCTCGACGTTGTCCGAGGCGATGGTCGTCACCAGCTCGCCGCCCGCCGCGCCACGGTCGAGGGCGAGCACCGGTATGTCCGCCTGGTTGGCCGCCTGGATAGCGGGGACTATCGCCTCGGAGTCCACGGGGTTGACGAGGATCGCGTCGAACTGCTGGGTGACGAAGTTCTGCACGTCGTCCTGCTGGGCGGAGGCGTCGTTCTGAGCGTCGGCCACCTCGAGCTGGACCCCCGCCTCCTGCGCCGCCTGCTGCGCCCCGTCGCGCAGCGAGATGAAGAACGGGTTGTTCAGCGTCGAGACGGAGAGTCCGATCCGCAGCTGATCCTCTCCTCCTTCCCCGCCGCCACCGCCACGCTGACAGCCGACCGCCAGCATCGCGGACAGCGCCGCCACCAGCAGCATCGCGAGCAACATCGAACGCTTCGTCATAGAGATTCCTCCTATCCCTTGCGCCTTCTCAGGGTGTCCGTCATCACGGCTAGCGCGATGACGGCGCCGATTACCACCTGCTGCCAGAACGCCGAGACGTTCAAGAGGTTCAAGCCGTTGCGCAGCACGCCCAGGATGAGCGCCCCGATCAGGGTCCCCGA
>JBFLXF010000453.1:0-2964 GCA_040757515.1 Actinomycetota bacterium | reverse complement strand
AAGCTCACCGGACGCCCGCGACGCAAGACGAGACGCGGGCGCCCGCATCGAACCGGATGGTTTTGTCAGCCCACAGCGCGGTTCGAGGTCACCACTTCCCGGCAGAGCGCCACGCCCGCATGGTGGCGGACGACGGCGATGATGGTCGACTTCGGGTGCCTTATCTCGCCGACCACTTGCTGCCTCAGAACCTCCTTCGCCCTGTTCGCCGAGCCCATCTCCGAGGGCCGCGCCGGCGTCTTCGCCGAGCCGTTTCGCCAGGGGCGCGTTCAGCAGTTGTGGGCGGCGACGATCTGTGATGAGCGGGAGAGACAACTGGCCCACGGCCAGGTCCGGCCGCAAAACGTCGGCCGGGACCAGTTCCGTGCATCATAGCCTGGAGCCGCACGATAATCTTGTCATTAGCTTTCCCCCCGGGACAGCTTCGCAAGTCCCACGCCGAGAAGGGTGGCTTTATCAGGAGATCGGTTGGCCGGAGAAGATCCTGACGACGATGCGACCTCGTACCGCGCCTGCGAGTAATCGGTCGAAGGCGTCCGGGAGGTCGTCGAGGTCTATGGTGCGGGTGATCTCCCGCAGGTGGCGGGGCCGCAAGTCCCCGGCCAGACGTTCCCAGAGCCTGCGGCGCAGGTCCGTGGGGAAGTAGCCCGAGTTTACGCCCAGCAGGTTCACGCCGCGCAGGATGAAGGGCATCACGGTGGTGTGAAGCTCCGCGCCGCCCGCGTTCCCGAAGGCGGCGATGCTGCCGTGGCGCATGGTGGTGCGCGTCAGCCAGGAGAGCATCTCGCCGCCCACCGAGTCCACGGCCCCCGCCCAAAGCGCCTTCTCCAGGGGACGCCCCTCCGACCGGATGGAGTCCCGAGAAAGCACCGAGGCCGCGCCGAGCCGCCTGAGGTAGCCGTGCTCCTGCCTCTTGCCGGTGATAGCCGTGACCTCGTAACCTAGGCCCGCGAGCATATCCGTGGCGAGGCTTCCCACCCCGCCGGTCGCGCCGGTGACGGCCACGGGTCCGTTCTCCGGACGCAGACCGTTCAGCTCCAGCTTGTGGATAGCGAGCGCGGCGGTGAGCCCCGCCGTGCCGAGCGCCATCGCCTCCCACTCGTCGAGTCCTGGAGGGATCTGCACGGCCCAGTCGGCAGGGACCCGCACCCACTCCGAGTAACCGCCGTCGTGGTCTTCGCTCATGCCGTAACCCGTGACCAGCACCCTGTCGCCCTCCCGGAAGCGCCCGTCGGAGGACTCATCTACTACCCCGGCCACGTCTATGCCGCCGACGAGCGGGAACCGGCGCACCACCTTGCCGGCCCCGGTCGCGGCCAGCGCGTCCTTGTAGTTGACACTCGAGTAGGCGGCCCTTATCAGCAGGCCGCCGCTTCCCAGCTCGTCCGCCGCGACCTCGGTGAGCCGCCCCGCGCTCCGTCCGTCTTCCTCGAAGATCCGGTACGCTCTGCACTTCATGCGGTCGCTCCTGTCAGTAGCAGGTCCCGGTCCCTAAGCGAAGGCCGAGATGCCGGTAACGTCGCGGCCTATGATGAGCGACTGGATGGTGTCGGTGCCCTCGTAAGTGTGCACGACCTCCATGTCCGTCATGTGCCGGGCGACGTGGTACTCGAGCAGGACGCCGTTACCGCCCAGGATGTCGCGGGCGTCGGAGCAGACCTGCTTGGCTTTCTGGGAATTGTACATCTTGGCGAGGGAGGCCATCGGGCCGGTGAGCGCGCCCCGCTCCTGGAGCTGGGCCATGCGGAAGCAGATGAGCTGCATGGCGGTGGTCTCGGCGAGCATGTTGGCGAGCTTGTTCTGGATGAGCTGGAAGCCCGCGATCGGCTTGCCGAACTGCACTCTCTCTTTGGCGTAGGTGAGGGCCGCCTCGTAGCAGGCGATGGCGTGCCCGACGCACTCCCACGCCGCGCCGCCGCGGGTGGCGGTGAGGACCTTGTTCACGTCCTTGAAGGAGTTGGCGCCTTCGAGCCGGTTCTCGTTTGGGACTCGCACGTCCGTGAGCGTAATGTCCGGCTGCCAGACGGCGCGTTTTCCCACCTTGCCGGTGATGAGCTTGGTCTCGTAGCCTTCGGGGTAGGAGCCGTCTTCGCTCTTCTCCACGACGAAGCCCTTGACCTTTCCGTCCTCGACGTCCCGCGCCCAGACGATGACCAGGTCGGCGAAGGTGGCGTTGCCGATCCAGCGCTTGGAGCCGTTTATGACCCACTCGTCGCCCTCGCGCCTGGCGCTCGTCTCCAGCGCCACCGAGTCGGAGCCGTGATTGGGTTCGGTGAGGGCGAAGGCTCCTATCTTCTCCAGCTTCGCCATCTCGGGCAGCCACCGTTCCTTCTGCTCTTCGCTGCCGAGCATGGATATGGCCCCCATCGCGAGTCCCGAGTGGACGCCGAGGAAGGTGTTGATGCTCCCGTCGGCCCGGGACATCTCGACGGTCACCATGCCGGCGCCCAGGCGGCTCATCCCCGGGCAGCCGTAGCCCTGTATCGTGGTCCCCGCGACGCCCAACTCGGCGAGCTTCGGGATCATCTCGAACGGGAACTCAGCTCTCTCCCAGTAGTCGTTGATTACCGGGATGACCTCCCGATCGGCGAAGGCGCGGACTTTGTCCCGGATTGCACGCTCCTCTTCCGAGAGCATCTCTTCCAAGAGATAGTAGTCCGTGCCGAGGGGTCGGGTAACGTCGGCTATCAAGCTGCTTCCTCCTTCTTGTGCGCTTCGGTTGCTACGATTGTCCGGCACGGTCCCGCGGAGCCAGGACACGTTCGGGCGCCCTCCTTCGACGGGGCACGGCGGGTTTCAGCGCCGTGTTTCCCTACGGAGAGGCTCTGCGTCACGCCGGGGAGATCCTCCTACCCTGCTCGTCGTAGGCGTACCAGCCCTTGCCGCTCTTCCGGCCGAGCTCTCCCCTCTCATACCTCTCGACGATGCTCTTCTCAGGCCTGTCTTTAGGGTCGCCGCTCTCTT
>JBFLXF010000452.1:0-2973 GCA_040757515.1 Actinomycetota bacterium | reverse complement strand
AACACGGAGCCGCTTCTGCGCCTCAACGTCGAGGCTCGCGACCGGGAGACCATGGAGCGCGGGCGCGACGAGCTTCTGCGCCTGATCCGGGAGTAACTCAAGAGGAACGGCGAGAGAGGCCGGCCGGAAGATTCCGGCCGGCCTCCGGGTCGCGTCCCGCTGTGGCTCAGCCGTTGACGGTTATGAGGTTGCGCACCTCGCGCACGCCCTCGATGCTCGCGGCGATCTCGCCCGCTGCCCGCTTGGCCTCCTCCGACGGAGCGGGACCGCGCAGCTCGGCGACGCCGTCGTTGACCTCAACGTTGAGATGCGGCATCTCCATCGTGCGCGGATCCTCACCGATGCGGGTACGGATCTTGTTCGCCAGTTCCTCCTGCTGTACGGGGACGTCCCCAATGCGCCCCCTATGCTGCTCGCCGATGAGCGGCCCGGCGGACGGGTCGGAGTGCGCCCTGTCAGCGCCAGTGTCGCCGCCCGCGCCGCCACCGGCGGTCCCGACCGGCGTGCCGGTTCCCCAGGTCTGGCCGCGCTCGGCTGCGGGACTGCCCGGAGCCGGGGAGTGCTGCCCGGTGCCACCGGTGAACGAAGACGATTCCGAGGAGGTGCCGCCCTTGGCCCTCGCAAGGGCCGCTCCCACGGCGAAGCCCGCCAGCGCGAACACAGCGTACTTAAAGAGACGCGCCCCCGTAGGTTCCTGTGAGCTGAGCGCGCGCCGGGCGAGTCTGGCCTCGGCCTTGCCCGCCCTCCAGGCGGCCCTGCCCGCGTACCGTCCGGCTTTCGGGGCCACCCTGGCCCCCAGCCTGGCGCCCTTTCTCTTCACCGCCATTCTCTACCTCCGTTGATCTCGCGTCGTAACCCGAGAGTCCGTGATACCCGGTATCCGCCACGAGGTAAACGCTACGGAGCCAGGGTGCCGGGACCGGCGTAGCCTGGCGCGCTCACTCCCCGGCGCCGAGTTTGGGGAGGAGGGTGAGGCGCCGGTAGCGCATCCGGCGTTCGTTGAGCGGCTTCTCGAACTCCGCTTCGCGAGCGAACCGAACGCTACCCGTCGCGGCGGCCTCCACGAGCGCCGCGAGATCCTCCCTCTCAGAGGGGGTGAGGGCCCCGCGCTCGCGCTCCTCCTCCCGCTCGAAGTACCTTATCCGCCGCGCGAAGGAGACGAAGACGCTGCACGGCTCGGGGCACGGGATCTCCCCCTCTCCTCTCTCCATCCGCAGCGGCGTCCTCTCGTCCACGTCCCAGAGAGTCCTCTTAAGGCAAACTTCGTCTTCGCAGCAGGCGATAGCCGCATTCTGAACCGCTTCGTTCGAGAGATTTCCTATCCGTTTGTAGATGCCGCTCTGGCGGGCGGCGTTCTCCCGGAAGCTGGTCGTCCGCAGTCGCCCCTCGCGCTGCAGATACCAGTGCACCACGCCCGCCGGGTAGAGGTAATCCATCGCGACGGCGAGCCCCTTCGCGTCAGGAACCTTGATCTCCCATCCCCGCCGCAGGTTCGGGGAGCTCTTGAGAGGTCGGTGCTCCCCCTCTTCGGTGAGGCGTGCGATCTCGCGCGCCGCCCGCGGGTCTTGGTGGACGGCAAGCCCCTCCCGGTCGGCGTCGTCGCGGTGGCGGACGGTGTAGCCGGGGCCTGCGGCGCACACCAGAACCTGCCCGAAGACCCGTCCCTCCGGCGCGGCCTCGATCCAGGTGGCGAACGCCTCGCGGGCGGCCGCAGCGGCGTTTTCGGGGGCGGGATGCCGTTTGGCGAGGGCTTCAGACAAGGTGCTCCTCCGGAACGGTAAGACGATCCAGCTCCCGGGCGCGGGCGGCGATCAGGGCGGCCATCGAGGGATGGGTGCCGACGGGAGCGCCATAAAAGATAGTGCGGTCCGGGCGCCGGGTCAGCACGCCGGTCAAACCCAGATCCTCGGGGATCGTCTCGCGGGTGTGCCAGCCTTCAGCGATAAAGACGGGGATGAGGATTACGTTCTCCGCCTCGACGCTCGAGACGACCTCGCCCACCTCCGGCTCCTGGTCGAGAAAGGCGACCTCCACAAGATCGTAGAGGCCGCGCTCGCGGATGCGCGCGGCGTTCAGGTAGATGACGTTCGCGGAGTTTTTGTTGAGGTCGGTTCCGTGGCCGAGCAGGACGAGCGCCGTGCGGCCGGAGGTCTCTCTGCCGCGCATCAGGTCCTCGACGCGCTCCAGGATAACGTCCGGCATCCCCTCGAAGCTGCCCAGGGCCTGAGCGTAGCGGATCGTCTTGCCACCTTTGCGCGTGAGCGGCCCCTCCAGCCCCAGCTCGCGCGGGATGACCTGCTGCGTGAAGTACCCATCTGAGATGAAGGCCGGCACCACGTAGACCTCCTCCGACTCCACCAGCTCGAGGACGTGGCGCATCGAGGGCTCCTCCTTCCAGAAGCACTCGACGACCTCATCGAACTCGCCGGTCTGCCGGATGCGCGCGGCGTGCTCGTAGACCGGCTGGCTCGAGTCCTCGTTCAGGTGCGAGCCGTGACCCACGATCACAAGTGCCTTCATGAGCGCCACCTCTCTCTGGATACTCCACGCTCTCGCCGGAGATTCTATCCCAACGCACCGACACTCCTGCTAACGGGTTCACCGGCCCTTGTTTGCCCCGGTGGCGGGCCTGAGCCTTTGAGTCAGGGCGTCGTGGCCGTACTCCAGAGCGACGAGGAAGCCCGCCGCGACCACAGGAGGCTCGGTCGCCGTCGGGGAGAGGCGCCGGTCGGCGCGCAGGAGCCCGTCGAGGTTGGTGATACCCTCCAGCCCCCGCCGCGAGTGGACGCCGCCCGCCTTGAGGACGCCGCGCGCCATGCGCGAGACCTCGTCGGCCTCGCGCCGTCCGGCCCGGCCCGCCACGTCGAGATCCGGCACCTCGGAGAGCACCTCCAGGTAGGTCTGCACGATAGCCCCGCGCACCGAGTCGGCGCGGGAGAGCGCAGAGATCAGTGCCGGGCGGGCCAGCTCGCG
>JBFLXF010000451.1:0-2975 GCA_040757515.1 Actinomycetota bacterium | reverse complement strand
GAGATGATGGAGGACTTCGAGGCCCAGGCGGCGCGCTTCGGGGCCCAGATGCGTGCGGACAACGTCGAGCGGGTGGACTTCTCCGGGAGGCCCTTCAGGCTGTGGGCGGAGGGTGAGGAGGAACCCACTTTAGCGCGCGCCGTCATCGTCGCCACCGGGGCGAAGGCCAAGTGGCTTGGGGTACCGGGAGAGCAGCGCCTCATGGGCCGTGGGGTAAGCGGCTGCGCCACCTGCGACGGGTTCTTCTTCAGGGATAAGAAGGTGGCTGTCGTCGGCGGGGGAGACACGGCGATGGAGGAGGCGCTATTTCTCACCAGGTTCGCCTCCGAGGTCGTCATTATCCACCGTCGGGACAGCTTCAGGGCGTCCAAGATCATGCTGGAGAGGGCCAGGAGGAACGAGAAGATCACCTTCATCACCGACACCGTCGTCGAAGACGTGCTCGGCGAGGGTCAGGTGGAGGGGGCCCGCATAAAGAACGTCAAGACCGGCGAGGTGAGGGAGATCGCGCTCGACGGCTTCTTCACTGCCATCGGGCACGCTCCGGCGACGGAGATCTTCGGAGGCCAGCTCGAGATGGACGGGAGCGGCTACATACTCCAGAAGGAGCACACCATGACGAGTGTCCCCGGCGTCTTCGCCGCAGGAGACGTCTCCGACAGGCGATACAGGCAGGCCGTCACCGCTGCGGGCGACGGCTGCCGCGCCGCCATAGATGCCGAGCGCTGGCTCGAGGAGCAGGGCGAGGCCGATGCCGCCGAGGACCCCGGCGTTTGGACCGCCGCTAAGGACCGGGATCCGGCGAGCCTGTAGGGTTTCGTCCTTAGTGTGAGAGGGCTACCGCCGGGTCCCGGTAGAATCCAGTTGTGTCGGCGAGCCGGAAGAGCAGCGACCGCGATGCGCCCGGGCGGGTTATAAGGCGCCTACGCCTGCTGGATGAACTGATAGAGGCCAGGGAGTCCTCCGATCGCCGACGGGCTGACCGGGCTTTGGTCGAGGCGACCCGCTGGCTGAGGCGCTATCCTGGCGACGTGCGCGTTTTGGACGCCCGGAGCCGGTTGAGGGGCGCGTACCCCGTGGACGCCGACGACGCGAGGCGAGGTTCCGGAGAGGAGCGGTAGCCGAGCGTGCCTTAGCGGGAGGATGGGTCGCGGCCTACTTGCCTGCCTCAAGGCATGCTTTGAACTCGGGCCAGGGAAGACAGTTTACAACGCTCTCCTTCTCGACCCAGGCGCGCCTGGCCTGCGAGACGCCGAACCTCATGAACGAGAGAGCACTCTCATCGTGGGCGTCGGTGTCTATAGTGATCCTGACGCCTGCCCTAACGGCCTCGCGGACGTAGGGGACGGCGAGGTCGAGCCGGTCCACATAGGCGTTGAGCTCCAGGGCCGTTTTCGTCGCGGCGGCCTCCTCGATAAGGCGGTAGACATCGACCTCGTAGGGCTCGCGGCGGTTCAGGAGGCGACCCGTCGGGTGGCCGATGGTGCGCACGTAGGGGTTGTTCATCGCCCGGACGATGCGGTCGGTCATCGCCCGCTGTCCGAGGCGGAACGAGGTATGGACGCTGGCGACGACGAGATCCAGCTCCGCCAGCAGGGCGTCCTCGTAGTCGAGGGAGCCGTCCTTCAGGATGTCCACTTCCGAGCCGCAGAGCAGGTGGATCTCTCCGTACCGCTCGTCCGCCTTCCTGACCGCCTCGATCTTCCTCTTCAGGCGCTCGGGTGAGAGGCCGTTCGCCACCTTGAGGCTCTGGGAGTGGTCGCAGAAGACGAGGTACTCGTATCCGAGAGCGATGGCGGCCTCGGCCATGCTCTCGATGGTGCCCTTGCCGTCGGACCAGTTCGTGTGAACATGCAGGTCGCCGCGGATATCCCCGAGTTCGATGAGGTCTGGCAGCTCTCCTCTCTCGGCGGCCTCGATCTCGCCGGTGTCTTCGCGCAGCTCCGGAGGTATGCAGGAGAGGCCGAGGCGGGCGTAGATCTCCTCCTCCGAGGCGACCGGCTCGTACTCGCCGGTTCCCTCCTTCGCCAGCCCGTACTCGGAGATGTTGATACCCATCTTCACAGCGCGCTCCCGCAGCGCGATGTTGTGCGCCTGCCCGCCGGTGAAATGGTGCAGCAGCGACCCGTAGGCCTCCGGCTCCACGATGCGCAGGTCGATCTCGGTCCCGTTGCACAAGACAAAGACCTTCTTCGGGCCGTGGGCGAGCACCTCTTCGGCAAAGGGGGCTTCGGCGAAGGCGTCGGCGAGCGCCTGCGGATCGTCGCTCGCGGCGACGATGTCCAGATCGCCTATGGTCTCCTTCTGGCGCCGCAGCGAGCCGGCGACGTCCGCCTTCACGCAGGCCGGGTGCGAGCGGAGGAAGGAGAGGACCCGCTCCGCCAGAGCCGTCGCTTCGTCCAGGAGCATCCGGCGCTCGGTGGCACTATAGGATTTCGCGGCGCGGACCATCTTCTCGGCGCTCTTCTTGCCGAAGCCCTTGAGGGAGGCGAGCGTGGCCGGATCCGTCTCCGAGAGCTCCTCGACGCTTGTTATGCCCAGCTCCTGCCAGAGCCTCCCGGCTGTGCGGGGCCCCACGCCGGGAAGGCGTGTGATCTCCACGAGCCCCGGCGGTATCTCCTCCAGTAGCCCGGCGAGGATATCGGGCGTGCGGCCTTCGGCGAGGTCCCGGATCACCTCCGCCGTCGACCCGCCGACATGGGGGAGCGTCGTGAGGTCCTCGACCTCCGCGACCGGACGGCCCAGAGCGCCGACGGACTCCGCGGCCCGCTGGTAGGCGAGCACCCGGTAGTAGGCGTCGCCCCGGATCTCCATGAGGGTCGCTATCGTCTCCAGGGCGCGTACTATCTCACCGTTGTGCACCGCCAAGGGGCTCCTTTCTGTCGCGCGGTCGCCGCGCTGGGATTATACGCGGCGGGAACCTCTTCCCCAGGACCTACCTTACGAAGCCGTTCTCCCTGAGCCACTCCCGGGCG
>JBFLXF010000450.1:0-2985 GCA_040757515.1 Actinomycetota bacterium | reverse complement strand
GTTGCTTTATAGCGGAACTTCTTTCTGACGCGCGGACGCTTCGCGAGCAACCACCATCAGCACGGTGGCGCTGGCGACGGTCTCGTCACGCTGGTTCTTGATCGACACGTCGAGCGTGACGATACCGGAACGCTCGTCCCTTTCTCTCGTCTCCGTAACCTCGGTAACGGCGTGGATGGTGTCGCCGATCTTCGTTGGCCGAACGAAGCGAACCCGGTCCATGCCATAGAAGGCGAGGACGTGGCCGGCGTCCAGCTCTACCAGCCCCGTCATGACCGAGAGCACCAACATGCCGTGGGCAATACGTACCCCGTAGCCAGATTTCTTCGCGTGCTCCACGTCGGTGTGGAGGGGGTGCCAGTCACCGCTGAGCATGGCGAAGTTCACGATGTCGGACTCGGTAATGGTGCGAGCCCGCGTGACCTGTCTCTCGCCCACCTGCACTTGCTCGAACGGCCTGGTTATCAATTCGTACTCCTTCGGATCCGGGCACCCGTCCGGTGTCCCGGTCGAACTTTCGGACGGGTGCCTGAGGAACCATCACCAGCGCTGGAGCTTCTACCAGGGCTACTGCTCCCTACTGCGGTTCTGCTGCCCCTGCGGCAGCAGTGGGCCCTCTCTCCGGTTGCTCTTCCTCGTCCGTGCTCTGGAAGGTCTCTGCGGCCACGTAGACCGAGACGAGGGTTATGAGGCACAGTCCTATCATGTACAGCGCGATCGGCCAGTAGCTGCCGGCCCACGCCAGGAGCGCCACGGCGATCAACGGCGAGAAACCGCCGGCGATCGCGGAGGCCAGCTGGTACCCGATGGAGGCACCGGAGTACCGGACGCGGGAGCCGAACAGTTCGGAGAAGAACGCCGCCTGCGGACCGTACATTGCGGCGTGTCCTATGATGCCTAAGATGACGGCTACGGAGATCAAGGTCGCCGACCTCGAATCGAGCAGCCAGAAGAACGGGAAGGCGAAGAGGGCGGAGAACGCCGCTCCTCCAAGATAAACCGGCCTGCGGCCTACAAAGTCCGAGAGCAAGCCGAAGCCGCCGTTCACGAAGATCCCCACGGCGGCCGCGATCAGGACAGCGGTGAGAATCACGCTCCGGTCCAACCCGAGTGTTTCCGTAACGTAGGCGATGCTGAAGACGGCGAGTATGTAGAAGATGCCGTTCTCGGCCATCCGCGCTCCCATCGCCAGCAGCACGTTCTTGGGATGTTGGCGCACTGCTTCTATTACCGGCATCCGGGAGACGCTTCCGGTCTCCTTTACCCGCTCGAAGGCTGGCGACTCCGCTATCTTCAAGCGGATGAAGAGGCCGACCGCGACCAACACGATGGAGAGGAGGAACGGCACCCGCCATCCCCACGCGAAGAATTGCTCGTCCGGCAGCCGGGAGAACAAAGCGAAGACCGCCGTCCCGAGCAGGAGCCCCGCGAAGGCCCCCACCTGGGGCCAGCTACCGTAGAAGCCCCTCCTGTTGCGCGGCGAGTGCTCCGTCGCCATAAGGACCGCTCCGCCCCACTCTCCACCGATGGAGAAACCCTGTATGAGCCGCAGGACGACCAGAAGGATTGGTGCCCAGACGCCTATGGTGGCGTAGGTCGGCAGGAGCCCTATTGCGAACGTGGCTATCCCCATCAAAAAGAGCGTCGTGACCAGCGCGACCTTGCGCCCGATCCTGTCCCCGAAGTGACCGAAGAAGATCCCGCCCAGTGGCCTCGCAAGGAACCCAACGGCGAACGTGGAGAATGCCAGAAGTACCCCGATCAGGGGGTCGTCAGATGCCGGGAAGAACAGCGGCGCGAAGACCACGCTGGCCGCCGTTCCGTAGAGAAAGAAATCGTACCACTCGACCGTGGTTCCTATGAAGCTCGCCAGGGCCACCTGGCGTGGCGAGTTACGTTGGCCCAGTTCCTCTCCGCCTATTCTCTCCATGCTTTCCTTCTGTTCTGTGTTTGTTTGGTCGTTGTTGCCCGGCCTGGTGTTCTCGAAGAGATCCTCAAGGACTCTCGAAGAGGCCCTTGGGATATTCCGCAGCGGCCTGTTGAGTCATCCGATAGGGGATCTTCTTTCCGGTTGCGGTCATGGGGAACTCGTCGACGAACCGGTAGGCCCGCGGGCGCTTGTAGGAGGCCAGCATCGGGTGCTCGCGACAGTGGCGGTCCAGCTCCTCGGCGGTCAAAGTGTCGTCCTCGCGGATGATGTAGGCCACCACGAGTTGTCCCCACTTCTCGTCCGGTACGCCGACCACCAGCGAGTCCATGACCCCGGGGTGCTCGTTCAGCACTTCCTCGACCTGCGCGGGATGCACGTTCTCGCCACCTGAGACGAGCATGTGGTCCTTGCGCCCGACGATGGTCACGAACTCGTCGGCGTCCCAGGTGGCCAGGTCGCCGAGGTAGGCCCAGCCGTCCTTGAATTTCTTGGCCTCCTGCTCCGGCGAGCCGAAGTAGGCCAGAGCGCTCTTCGGCGAGCGCACGATCACCTCACCGATCTCCTCGCCGTCTTTCGCAACCTGCTCCTCCGGGGTCGCCAGCCTGCCTCCGATCACCTTCACCACCCTCACGTCGTCGTCGGTGCAGGCCCGCCCGGCGCTGCCGGCCCTATCGGGCAGATCCGAGGGGCGCAGGAAGGTGTTCCAGAAGGTCTCGGTGGTGCCGTAGCCGTTGAAGATCCTCGGGCTGAGCAGCTCCTGGTAGCGCAGGGCTGCCTCACGCTCGAGCGGGGCTCCCATCGTTACGATCCCCCGCAAGGTGGACAGGTCGCGGGCTTTCTCGGTCTGCGCGCGAGCCAGCATCGCCAGGTTCGTGGGTGCCCCGATCAGGTACGTGAGCCCGAAGCGCTCGACGTAGTCCAGACACTCTTCGGGATCGAACGCGCGCATCGGCACGGCTTCCGCGCCCACGTAGAACACGGGGTTCGGTCCGCCGGAGTGCAGACCGCCCCGGTGGAACCAAGGTGTCATGTTGAGCGTGCGGTCCTCCGGCGAA
>JBFLXF010000449.1:0-2985 GCA_040757515.1 Actinomycetota bacterium | reverse complement strand
AGATACCCGCCCAGCGGGGCGTGGTCTATGATCGTGACGGCGACGTGCTCGCCAACAATGTCCCCGGCCTGAACGTGACCGTCATACCGGATGAGATCTCCGAAGAGAAGCTCAAGGAGTTGGCCCGGATCGTCGGAGCGGACGTCAAGACGGTCCTCGAGCGTTACGAGACAGCCTTCGAGACCGGCAGCCAGTACAGCCCGATCCTGGTAAAGGAGAACGCCGACAAGGCGGCCGTCACCTATGTTAGCGAACGCACCGGACATGCGGGAGAGTTCCGGGGCGTCTCGATCAACGATGACTGGGTGCGCAGCTACCCGAACGGCGAGCTGGCCGCGCACGTTCTCGGCTACACCGGGGCCGTCACGCAGGACGAGCTGAAGCAGGAAGCCTTCAAAGGGCTCTCCAACGATTCGGTCGTCGGCAAGAGCGGCATCGAGCTGCGGTACGAGGAGGTGCTGCGGGGCAGGGCCGGATGGAAGATCTACAACGTAGACGCCCTCGGGCGCATAGTGCCGGAGGGCAGTCAACTCGACGCGGCCGGCAACTTCGTGGACGACCGCGGCAACCCAATAGCCGTGGACCCGAGCGCCGAGAAGCCCGACCGCGTGGAGGACCCCGTCCCGGGCAAGAACCTCAAGCTGACGATAGATCTGGAACTGCAGAAGGTCGCCGAGCGGGAGCTGGATGCCGCGCTCGCACGCGCCCAGCAGGAAGGTTACTCCGGAGAGGGCGGGGCCGTCGTGGCGATGGATCCGCGCAACGGCGAGATTCTGGCGATGTCCAGCCGCCCGACCTTCGACCCGCAGCTCTTCGTCGGCGGTATCACGGGAGATGAGGAGATCGAGGCGTACGAGTACCTTACCTCTGAACAGGCCAACTCCCCGTTCAGCAACCGTGCTATCTCCGGGGCGTATCCGGGCGCCTCGACGTTCAAGGTCTTTACCGGGCTCGCGGGCTTCGCTTTCGGCGTTATAGACGCGAACACGACCGTCACGGACAACGGCGGCTGCTGGAGTCCGGCCGGGGCCTCCGGCTGCTGGCAGTCCTGGCGACAGACCTACGGCACCGGCTCCACGCACGGCACCCAGAACTTCGCCGAGGCCGTCATGGACTCCAACGACAAGTTCTTCTATCAGGTGGCGGACTGGATCTGGCAGAAGACTGACGACCCGAACGCCCTGCCGAAGTTCTACGAGCGGTTCGGCTTCGGCTCCAAGACCGGGATAGATCTCCCCGGCGAGAGCGAAGGCCTGATCCCCACGAAGGAGTGGTTCGAGTGGTTCCAGGAGGAGGTCCAGGGCTATGTAGACCACGAGTGGGGCGTTGGAGACTGGGTGAACATGTCTATCGGACAGGGCGGCGTCCAGGTGACCCCGATACAGATGGCCCAGGCCTACGCGGCAGTGCAGAACGGCGGCACCCTGGTTACCCCGCACGTCGGGAAGGAGATCCTCGAGCAGGACGGCAAGAAGGTGCGCGAGATCTCGCCGGAGCCCGAGGGTAAGATCAAATTCGACGATACGGCCCGCCGGGAACTGCTGCGGGGCTTCGAGCTGGTGACCGGTCCGGACGGTACCGCCGCCCCCGCGTTCGAGGGCTCGAAGCTCTCCATCGTCGGCAAGAGCGGCACCGGCGAGCGGGACGGCAAGGACCCGGTGAACTGGTTCGCCGGGTGGGCCGAGAACCAGGAGAAGCCCCTGGTGGTCGTCGTGATGGTCGAGGGCGGCGGCCACAGCGAGGTTACCGCCGCGCCCGCCGTTCGCAAGATCCTGGAGGCCTACTACGGGGTGAAGGGCGAGACCGAACCCTCCGACGCCGGGCTCGTGCAAACCTACTCGGGGTCGCCGGTCCAGTGAATCCCGCCGGAAACGTTGTATAGTTAGCCGCCGTGATGGGAGTCCTCGCAAGCCTGCCCAGTCCACCCTCCCCGGTCGTCTTCGAGGCTGGGCCGCTGGCCGTGCGCTACTACGGGCTGTTCATCGCCCTGGGGATCGCCGCGGGCACCTGGCTGGCGGGCCGGGAACTGGCCCGGAGGGGATACGACCCGGCCCTCGCCCTGGACTCTCTGTTCTTTATCGTGCCGCTCGGCTTTATCGGCGCACGGATCTATCACGTGATCACCGACTATCACCTCTACGCCGACGATCCGTTCCCTGCCGTCTTCGCAGTCTGGAATGGGGGACTGGGAATCTATGGCGCCGTCGCCGGCGGCTTCCTCGGCGTCCTGCTGTTCTGCTGGTTCCGCGGGATCAACGCGCTCACCTTCGCCGACGCAGCAGCGCCCGGCCTGGTCCTCGCCCAGGCTATAGGACGCTGGGGCAACTACTTCAACCAAGAGCTCTTCGGCCGCCCGACCGACCTGCCGTGGGGTATACGCATCGCCCCAGAGAACCGGCCCGCCGAGTTCGCGGAGGCAGAAGCCTTCCACCCGACGTTCCTCTACGAGTCGGTCTGGAACCTGCTGGTCTGCCTCCTGCTGTTGTGGATCGCCCGCCGGTTCGCCGACCGCCTCAAGGCCGGCGATATAGCCCTTCTCTACGTCAGCCTCTACTCCGTCGGGCGCTTCTTCGTCGAAACGCTGCGCGTGGATCCCGCCTTTATCATTGGAGGTACCGCCCGCGGCAACCTCTTCGTCAGCAGCGTTCTCGCCCTCGGCTTCGCTCTCATCTTCCTGCTGCGCCACTCTCGTACCTCCCGCAAACGTCCCAACCCCAACTGAGATCCCTTGACGAACCGATCCCACACTGCTAACTTCTCGCGTGTAGTTGAAAAAATTTTTCGTTTAGTAGGGATGACATTGCTGGAGTCGGCTATCGGGAAGATGCGGGGCCGGGGGTACAGGGCGACGCCGCAACGGCTTGCGGTCTTACGGGCGTTGGCGGCGGAGCAGCACCAGAGCCTGGAGGAGATTCGGGCGCGCTGTCCGGAGGTGGGGCTGGTGACGATCTACCGTTCCCTGGACATGCTCTCCGGGATCGGAGT
>JBFLXF010000448.1:0-2986 GCA_040757515.1 Actinomycetota bacterium | reverse complement strand
GATCTTGATGGACTCCGCCGCGTGCTTGCCGACCATGTGCTCGACGCCAGCGTAGAGGTCCTCGGTATTCTCGCGATAGACGATGAGGTCTATATCCTTGTACGGCAGCTCTATCCCCGGAAGGCTGAGGGCGGGCCGAATGTTCGCGTAGAGGTCAAGCTCCTTCCTCAGGGCCACGTTTACAGATCTGAACCCCGTCCCGACCGGCGTGGTCAGCGGGCCCTTGAGCGCTACCTTGTTGCGCCGGATGGACTCCAGGACGGACTCGGGTAGCGGAGTACCCTCCCGCTCCATCACCGTCTCGCCAGCCTCGGCTATCTCCCACTCAATGTCCACGTCAAGGGCACCGATGACCTCCTTTACGGAGTTGGTTACATCGGGGCCTATGCCGTCACCGGGAATCAGCGTTACCGTCCGCGCCATAAATCCCCTTTCGGTATCCAAAGAACGCGGACAGTATAGCTACCGTACCGTAAGGTGGCGAACGGCGCTGCAGGTTATGCCTAACGCTGGGTGCCGAAGAAGATGGCCGCGCCGATGAGGGCGCCGAGGATCAGGACCAGCAACAGCACGATGGCGGCCGGGATGAGGACCACCAGTGCGGCCTTGCCCGTGGTCGTCGCGTGGGCCTCGCGGATGCCGAGGATGGAGAGCACTATCCCCCAGATACCCGCTATCAGGCCGCCTATAAGGGGGATCCAGCCGACGAGTTGGGTCACCTGCGCGTAGGAGACGACCCGGAAGGTGGCCTCGAAGCCCGCGTTGCCGGAACCGACGATGAGCATGACGAGCAGGTGAGCGATGCCCGCGCCGATGAACAGCCCGATCGCGGCGAAGATCGGGGCGAAAATGATGCCGCTTATGAGCCCGACGAACGCCTCGCCAACGCCCTGCTGCCCGCCCGCCAGCCCGATGAGGAAACCTATGATCCCGCCGAGTATTGCGCTTATGGTGGCGCAGACGAGCGCGAAGACGAGCGGGTTGAGCAGGTCGCCTCTCTTGCGCATCGCCCGGTAGAAGCCAACCGGCTGGAGGACTACGCCTCTTACCGCAGCGACAAAGCTCTGCACGGGGTCCGAGTAGTCGAACTCCGCCATGGCCCCTCCGGAGGCCCTGGGAGGTGTACCGCCCGCACCGCCGGCTCGCGACCTGTCGCCCGTGTTGAAGTCCACAGAACTCCCTTTCCTAGTCCTCCGGTAGCCTGCACTCTACCGGCTGCCCGGACCCCGCGCAATATAGAGCCTCCCGCGGAGAAGGTGCTGTAGAATACGTGCCAACATGAGCGATTAGGGTTGCCGGGGGAAGAAGATGCCCTCCACGATAGAGACGCTCGAGCGGGAGCTGGGGGAGGCCCAGCGCGAGCGGGAGAGCGAGCAGCGGTCGGTCCTGCGGGCGGAGAACGCCTACGAGGCGGCCTGCGCGGCGAGGGACGAGGCGTGGGCCGAGCTTGGCTCCGGCGCCCCGGAGGTGGAGCGCCTCTCGGGGCTGGTGTTCCGGCGGCGCAGAGAGCTCTACGAGGCCATAGACCGGCTCAAGGCGGTGGAGGGCAGGGAGCGCAGGATCAAGAGCCGCCTAATGTATGTCTTGCCCGCCGAACGCCGCCGATACCTCTCCGGCGAGGTGGACGAGGAGTTCGACCGGCTGCTCCAGGCGATAGCGGAAGCCTACAGCGAGGAGCTGCCGGACGCGGAGGTCTCGGTGGTAACCGAAAGACCGGGACAGGTGGACCTGCGTGGCGACGCCACCTGGCGGGCGCTGGAGAGGCTCTACCGCGCGACGACGCGCCGGTGGGTGAGCATTCGAGTCGCCCGAGAGTCGCCTGCGGTAGCGAAACTCGCTTGCCAGGTCTCTTACTACGCAGGAGGCCACATCCCGCGCGTCTTTGTAGGGGATGAGGAGACGAGGGTTCTTGCTCCCTGTCACCCTGGGGAGCTCAGGCCCCTTCCGGGCTACGACGGCCCGGAAGGAAGACTCGCCCTCGCCAGGATAACCGCCCGTCGCTATCTGGACGAGCCTTCGGTGGCCCGTCTCGAGAAGCGCACGGCAGTCCTCGAGCAGATGGCCGAGATCGCGCGCCTCTACCAAACGATGAACCTGACGGTCGATGAGATCCGGTGGCGTCTGGAGCAACTCGTCGCCCTCAGGCTGGAGGTGTTGCGCGAGGTCTGCCGTCTGACCGGCGAGCGACGCCGCTTCTCCTTCTATGAGATAGCCCGCGCCGCCCGCCTCCTCGACAGCCATTTCCCCGACGCCGGCGTCGCCGCCGAAGCCCTCCGCCGCGCCGTGGACCGGGCCCTGGAGAGCGGCGTCCCACTCGTGGACGTCGCCTATCTGAGCGTGACCGCAGGCGAGGGATTCTAGACCCCGGTCCCGACATGCCTCGGGCGGTTTTAAGCCCCCCGGAACATCCGGACCATCGGAGAAGAAGCGGCCCGACGTACCGCATCCGCCAGGAGGAGAAAGACGCTCCCCAGACGCCTTTTCCTGCGGCCTTTTCATCCTTCGGCGTCCGTCAGATCGTGCTCCGGGACCGAGAGGTTGTAGGGGCGGGCTGGCCTCTCGGCGAGCACGCGCACCTTGTAGACATAGTCCGGGACGAACTCGCCGCGCCGGACGGCCAGGATCTCGACGGGCTGGCCGGTTGCCTTCAGGGCGGCGCGCTCGCCCACCTCATAGCGCGCCGGACGGTTGCGATCCACCAAGGTAGCCCTCCTCTCCGGGGGTATAATGAGCGCCGTTCTGCAGAGGGGTTCGTGTCCGCGAGAATATTCTGGCACGGCCGGCAGCCAACGGGAAGGAGGCGATGACGGAGCGCTATGATCTGATCGTCGTCGGGGCAGGCCCCGGCGGCTCGGCGACCGCCTACCACGCCAGCAGGGCGGGGCTGGCGGTCCTCCTCCTCGACCGGCAGGAGTTCCCGCGCGACAAGGTGTGCGGCGACGGCCTGATGCCGCACGCGACACAGGAGATCACGCTGATGGGTCTC
>JBFLXF010000447.1:0-2990 GCA_040757515.1 Actinomycetota bacterium | reverse complement strand
ATCTCCGGCTCTGCGTCCTGGGCGGTGTTCGTCGCGCGGGCCTGCGCGGTGGTCCGGCGCTCCATGGCGCGCCGCATGCCCGCCACGCGGCTTGCCAGTAGAGAGCCTTCGGGGACGGGGATCCCGTTCTCCGGGTCGGCGATGATGGAGAGCAGCGCCCCCTCCTCGCGGCGGCGCTCGGTCGGGCGAAGGGCGGCGGCGTAGAGCCTGCCGTCCTTGCGGCTGCGGGCCACGCGGACGCGCCCGGCTCCGCGCAGCTCCGAGAGGGCCTCGCGCAGCGCCCCGCGGCGGTCGGCAAGGCCGCGCTCATCGGCGAGCGCCTTGGCGTAGCGGGCGCCGAGCTCGGAGAGCGCAACCCAGCCTCCCTCGCAGCGCAGGCGGTAGAGCATGCGGTGGGTGGCCGAGGGCATCCGGGAGACCCGGATCGCCCGGGCGGTGTCCCACGCGGCCCGCTCCGCCCGGGCGGCCGCGAGCGGGGCGAACTTCTGGCGGGGAGCCGGCTCGCCGCGCGCCGCCCCATCGAAGGGGCAGACGAGGCCGGTGTCGGTCCACCGTAGGCGCTCCGTTGGCAGAGGGGTGGAGAGGGCCCTCTTGCGAGCGGCGAAGAACTCCCGCTGAGCGCGAGCGATCTCACGCTCGACGTCGGCCGGGCTCCTGTCCTCGGGGCGGGAGCCGCTGGCGCCCCTGGCGAGGGCCTTGCCCTCCAGGCGAGCGCTGCGCGCCGACTGGCGGGCGCATCGGGCGAGCGTCTTCGCGGCCCCGGCGAGCGCCTCGTGGGGAGCGCCGGCGAGGGCGACGAGCCGCGCGCCGGTGGCGCGGGAGCGGACCCGCCTTACGGCCCCGTTCTCGACGAGGACGCGCAGGAGGGCCGAGACGGCGTCGCGGTGGAATCGGCCCAGCAGGGAGCCGTAGAGGCCCTCCTCGCAAGCAGCGCCGCCGAGGCGCTCGAGCCGGCGCGAGATCTCGGCCGCCGCCTCCTCGAAGGAGACGGGATGAGCCTTCAGGAGCGAGCCGTGCTCGATCTCCACCCGCCGCACTCCTCTCTCGAAGGGCAGGTAGCGGATCCTCCTCCCCTCCATCTCCTGCGCCATCTCCACCACCGCGGGCTCCTTCCTCGTAGGGGTTTGCGAAACGAAGAAGGGCCGGCGCCCCGAGTAGGGGGCTGCCGGCCCTCGCGGATCCTTATTCGGTTGTGTTTCTGTGGTTAGGCCTTCAGGATGGCTATGCTCTGGAGCCCTTCCCTCTGCCCGAGCGTATCAGCCATGGGCGAACTCGTAGACGGGCGCGCTCTCCCTGGGCATCAGGCGCTCGTGCTCCTCGAGCAGCCGGTCGATCTTCTCGTTGGTCTCGGCAGAGAAGAGCTCTTCCCCGCAGGTACCGCAGACCTCGGCGGGGACGTTGTCCAGGACGATCAGCTCGCCGCCGTAGCGGAGGGTCAGGGCCACGAGCCGCCTCTCGTAGGTGCCGGGGCACCCTTCGATGGTATGCCTCATCTTTTCCGTCTCATGCGTTCGGTGGGCGTTATGCATTCTCAGTCGGCTAGGCGTACGCCCCCGATCAGGAACGGGCTCACTCCCTCGGGCAAGTTCTCGGGCGAGACCTGGTCTCCGTAGTAGAGGTTGGCCGGCGCCGTCTGGCCGGCGGCCACCTGCTCGATGATCCCCGTCTCGTCCTTGTAGCGTCTTGTGGCCGTCAGGCGATCCACCACCGCACCGCCCTCCGCCGTAAAGGGCGTCACCTCGATCACGATCCGCTGGTCTCTGAGGTCTCCCTCTCCCCGGTGCACTTCCTTTATGCGCCCCTTGAGGACGTTCTGTCCGTCGGACGACTTAAAGTCCCAGGGTTCGCCTACATCAACTACCACCGCCCGGCCTACCAGGAGCCGCCCGTTCCTTTCCTCACTGGAGGTCATGACGGGAACGCTCAGGCGCTGCGGGCATGGGTGACGTCCGTTGCCTCGGCGGGCCTCACTGCGTCGGCGCCCACCGTCGCCAGGGCTATGGTTTCGCCAGAGAGCGAGAAGAACTCCAGCGTGTAGCCGGCGGGTTGTTCTCTGTCTTCTGTGTAGTGGACGGAGACCACCGTGCCGACGTCCCCCGCCACCAGGCCCTTCTCGGGCACGTCGGTGGTCAGGATCGCCCGCTCGTGTTCCTTGATGCCCGTCATCTCTCCCTCCTTCCCTTGCCGGGGTAAGCCGTTATCAATCTCGGTCCTCTCGCCCCTCGCCGCTGCTCCCATACCGAGCGCACCGTGGGATCTCGCCCGTCCGGTGTCCTCAAGGAACCCTCTACGGCGTATTGTACGCCGAAGGGCGTCTCCTCCCGGTCGACCAGCTCGTTCTCCCGGGCGTGCCGCAGGAGAGCTTCGGACAGTTTCTCCCAGTCCTCGGCCCGGAAGCCGAAGCTCATGAAGAACACCGCCTTGGTCCGACCGTCGGGGTGCTCCAAGGAGAGCAGGTAGCCGGTTACCTTTTCCTCCTCCACGTACGCCGACGCCGCTGCGGGCATCCGCCGTTCTTGGTCCATCGCCCACTCACCTCCTTGCCGGCTCTCTTATCGTACGGGTGCGTCAGTTTCTCTTATCCAGCCTCGCCAGGAGGCTCGCGGAGAGCCTCTGGGCCTCCTTGCTCGCTGGCGTCCGACGTGCGCGGGAGAAGACGCACCCCTGCGTCCCGGCGCGCCGCGTGTCTCTGAGAGCCTCCAGGAAACCGGTCCGGAGCGGACCGTTACGAGAACGAGAAACACCCTGCCGGATGGTGCTCCCCTCTCCGGCGGGCCGATCCTCTATCTGGCGGCGATCCTCGAAGCTGTGGCTTCGCGGCTATCGCCTATGGGCTCGTAAGTGAGCCACCCTCCGAAGCTCCCTAGCCTGAATTATTCATGAGCGAGTTCCGGGTCTGCTGAGGAGAGCACGTGCCAGAGGCGTTGGCCCGGGTGCCCCGAGGCCAGATGCAGGCGTACCTTCGTGAGCAGCTGGCGTACCCTGCCACC
>JBFLXF010000446.1:0-2994 GCA_040757515.1 Actinomycetota bacterium | reverse complement strand
CGCAATCCGGCGAGACGATAGAGGGCTTCGAGAAGGAGGCTGCGGAGAAGGCCCGCGAGCGGGAGGCCAGGGAGGACCGCGAGAGACTCGAGGAAGAGAGACCCGAGGGTAACTAGCGGTCGCGGCGG
Organism: Actinomycetota bacterium; assembly: GCA_040757515.1. GTDB lineage: Bacteria > Actinomycetota > Rubrobacteria > Rubrobacterales > Rubrobacteraceae > JBFLXF01. The sequence goes on along the minus strand of JBFLXF010000446.1, from coordinate 2,866 downwards.
GCGGCGGTGGATCCTTGCGGCACCACCACCTTCAGAGCGTCGTGGGCAATGGTGAAGAGGCGCGGGGTCTCGGCCACGATCTCGCCGTCCACGTTTATCTGCAGCTGCGGCTCGGTCTCCAGCAGCACGCTCTCCGTCTGGTAGTGATGGACGCCCTCGAGTCTTATGAAGTCGCCGCTCTTGAGGTAGCGCGCGACGCCGAAGAGGTCCCGGTGGCGGCCCATCTCGATGGCGTAGACGTCGAGAGTCTTGTCGTCTATCCCGCTCTCGGGGGCGACGATCATGCCGCCGCCGTAGAACCTGCCGTTGCCCACGGCGACCTGCAAGAGCCGCTCGAACTCTACCGGCTCATAATCGCCGTCCGGGAACGTCAGGCGGGCGGAGAACGGCTCGTGCCCGAAGAAGGCCCGTATGGCGGCTACCGGGTAAGCCAACGCCCCGATCCGGCGCTTCATGCGCGGTGTGAGCGCCCGCGTCACCCCCACGCTCAGCCCTACGGAGGCGACGTTGACGTAGTAGTTGTCGCCGACGAGCCCGAGGTCTACGTCCACGACCTTGCCGTTCGCGATCGCCTCGCACGCGCCCTCCACATCGAACGGAATCTGGAGCGTCCTCGCGAAGTCGTTGGCCGTACCCAGCGGGATGAGCCCGAGCACCACGTCGCGGTGCGCCAGGTAGTCCACTACCGAGCTGACCGAGCCGTCGCCGCCGCCGAGGATGAGAAGGTCGCAGCCGGGATCCTCGAGCACCTCCCGCACCGTCTCCGGCAGGCGGACCGGATCCCGCACCGGATAGGTCGCCCCGAGGGGGACGCCAAGGTCGTGCAGGCGATCCAGCGCCCGGAGGAACGCCTCCTCTCCGCTGCGGGAGCGGGTGTTGACGACCAGCGCCGCCCGCCGGATGCCGGTAGCGTCCTCGATGGATCGAAACCTCATAGTGAGAGATACGCTCCCGCAGAGCGCGGGTTTCGGTCGCCCTAGCCGGTGAAGGCGCGCTCGACGGGGACGGGCTCGCCGGTCGCGCCGGAGCGGTAGGCCGCGAGCGCTATCTCCAGCGCCCGCAGCCCGTCCAACCCGCTCGCCAGGTCGCTCGCCGCGCCGGGGAGGCCCTCCTCCACCCCGCGCACGAAGGCCTCGAGCATCAGGCGGTTCATGTCCTCACCGGTGGGCTCCCAGACGGTCGTCCCGGCATCATGGTCGAAGACGGTGAGGCGCCGGGCGAAGGCATCCACCTCCAGCACCCCGGCCGTGCCCGCGATCCTGAGCGTCACGTCGCCCCAGGTCGGGTAGCCTCCGCCGCGCGACCAGCTCGGGTCTATCGTGGCGAAGGCGCCCTCGGCGAGTCCTCCCTCCAGCTCGAGCGTGAGGATGCCCGCGTCGTCTATCCCCTCCGCGCCAAAGAGGCTGCCGACCTCGGCGTAGACGCTCGCGGCCTCGGCGCCGAACATCCAGCGCAGCGCGTCCGCGACGTGGACCGTGTGATCCATCACCGCGCCGCCGCCGGAGAGGGAGAGGTCGTTGAACCAGCCGCCGGGGTTCTGCCCGTGGTTGGTGCCGCTCACGGCCAGCACCCGCCCGACGCCGCCGGAGCGCACCACCTCGTACGCCCGGCGCACGGCCGGCAGATAGCGGACCGGGAAGGCGGTGCGCAGCTGGCGCCCGGTACGCTCGGAGGCCCGGATCATGGCGAGCGCGTCCTCCACCGTGGTGGCGATGGGCTTCTCACACAGGACGTGCGCCCCGCCCTCCAGCGCCGCCACGACGTCCCGGCGGTGTCTGGCGTTCTCCGAGCACACCACGACCGCGTCCGCCGCCTCGAAGAGCTCGCGCGCGTCCTCGAGGAAGCGCACCCCGAACCGCTCCGCCGCCTCCCGGCCACGGGCAACGTCCTCGTCGGCGATCCCGAGGAAGTCCGCGGCGTCGAGCGTGGAGAGCACCGCGGCGTACTGCGGGGCGTGGACGTGCGCGAAGCTCAGGATGCCCACCCGCACGCTCATGTTCTGCCTCCGGGGGAGACGGGCCGTCCCGTCCTCGCGGACTCGGCGGCGGCGAGCCCTATCCGCAGCGCCTCGCAGGCATCCTCCGGCTCGACGATGGCCCGCTCGCCGGTCTCGATGCAGTGCAGGAAGTGCTCCAGCTCGGCCCGGTAGGGGCTCTCGCCGGCGACCTCGGGGCTCTCGCCCGGGCCGGACGGGCCGCCAGAGAGCCGGATCGGCGCCGGCTCCGCGCTGTCCGCGGTCACCATCGCGCGGCTGCCGGCTACCTCCACCGAGTAGTTGAACGGTCCCGGGTAGCCCCATTGCCCCTCGACGTGGGCGATGGCCCCGCTTTCGAAGCGCAGGGTCGCGAGCGCGTAGTCGAGGCGATTGAGCTCGCGCCCGGCGACTCCGCGGGCGAAGACCCGCTCCACCTCGCCGAGGCACCAGCGCAGGAAGTCGAAGTCGTGGATCACGAGATCCACCAGCACACCTCCGCTGGCGCGCAGGTCGGCGTACCAGTCGTTCCAGCCGGTCAGAAACGGCGAGCGACGGCTAGTGCGCGCCACCCCGACCGTCCCGAGGTCTCCGGCGTCTATCATTCTCTTTATCCCGGCATACTCCGGGAAGAACCTCACGACGTGCCCGACGAAGAGACGTCCGGCGCTCCCCTCGAAGGCTTCGGCGATGGCTTCGGCGTCCTCCAGGGTGCGGGCTATGGGCTTCTCCAGGATCAGGTGCCGCCCCTCGCGGGCGGCCCGGAGCGCGGCCTCACGATGCATCGTGGTCGGGAGGCACACATCGACGACCTCTACATCCTCGGCGGCGACCATCTCCTCGTAGGAGGGATAGGCCCTGGCTCCGACGAGCGCCGCGGGGGCGGCGGGCGCC
>JBFLXF010000445.1:0-2998 GCA_040757515.1 Actinomycetota bacterium | reverse complement strand
AGGTGCTCGTAGGAGCCGTCATTGTTCGTATCGATGTAGACGTAGGCGAGGGTGCGCCCGTAGGCGTCTTCTGAGTCGCCGATGCGCGGGATCTCCAGCCTCACGATCCTCCCTTCGCGCACGACTCTGCCTTCTTCGCCGGTCTGCCTCTCGTAGAGGACCCGCTTCGTGTAGCCGGACGCCTCCTCGCCGAAGCAGCCGATGGGCTCATCTGGGGCTACGTTCTCCGGGGCGTCTACGCCTATGAGACGGACCGGGGTGGTGCGTCCCTGGGTCTCGACCTCTATGGTGTCGCCGTCGGTCACCTTCTTGACCGTGCCGTAGAGGGTGTCCGAGCCGCCCATGCGGTAGATCAGGCCGTCGAAGCCCACGCGACTCACCGGATAGAAGAGCAACGCGAACATGAGGGCGAGCGCGACGAAGACCCTCTCGGAGTTTCCGCCGGAGACGACGCGGTACTCGTCGCGGCCGGGGAAGACGGCTATAGCTCTGGAGGGCCAGAAGAGCTGCACTCCTCCGAGCGTCATCATGTCGGCCAGGAGGTGGCTGCCGTATCCGACCCCGACTGCGATCATCGCGGCGGGCCGGCCGGTGAGCCACCACAGCGGCAGACCCAGGATAAGGGTCATGAGCACGAGGGCGAACAGCGAGTGCAGGAAACTGCGGTGGCGGATCGGTGCCCATTTTTTCGAACCACCTGGAGCGCCAATCTCAGCTAAAGCTCAGGAAGCGTATCCTCTTCGGTGATCGCCTCTAAAATTACCTCATAGGGCCTTCTATAGTCCAGAGCCGAATGTCTTCGTTTGTGGTTGTAGTACTCCAGTTGCTCGTTCACTATCTTATTCACCTCCTCCAAAGTCTTTGCCTCCAGGATCAGCTCGCTGTTCTCCGTCTCAAACCTTCCCCAAAACGACTCTATCCAGGGATTGTCCCGGGCACCTCTTTGGGCATAGGAGAGGCGGGCTCTGTTGTTGAGCAGCGTCTCCTCCAGCCACCGGTAGCTGGTGTAGACCGAGTCCTTATCATGGTGGATCACCACTCCCCACAGTCGCCGGTCCAATGAAGCCATGTTCTTGCGCAGATCGTCTAGAGCCTGGAGTGCTACAGAGCGGCTACGTCTATCTCCCACAGCCCACCCGCCGGCCCACCGGCTCTTCAAGTCCAACATGACCATCAGGTGCGCCTTCTTGGCTCCCCCGTCATAGAGGAGCTCTTTGAAGTCCGTAGAGAAGACCTCCAGAGCTTCAAAGGAGCGGCCCTTCACCAGGAGGTCGGCAGATCGGCCGGCCTCAGCTACCAACTGTTGCACCACCGAAGGCTTGGATCTGGGCAGAGAGCGTCTCAATCCCAACTCATAGCTGTTCAACACTCGTCTGAGCCGCTTGTGATTAACTGATTCTCCGGGCTGCTGTTGGGCCAGTTCCCGCCCGATACGCCGGTAGCCATAGCCCGGGTTCTCCTCGATCACCTTGACGATCCGCTCCTTTAGCATCTCGTCCCTTGTCCGTTGCCCCGGTTTGCTGTGGAGTCGGTAATACCAGGTGCCCTTGGAGAGATCGAGAGCCTCCAGGCAACGATTCAGACCGTAGCTACTGCGATGCTTCTCTACCAACTTCATCTTTTCCTCTACACTCAGCTGCCGCCCATGAAGTTTTTTAGCAAGGCAAGCTCGATCTCCTTCTGACCGATCAACCGCTCCAGTTCAGCAATCCTCTTCTCGTAGCGCTCAACCTCCTCATTGCCACCAAAGACCTCCGCGCCATTTTCCAGGAAGTGGCGCTTCCACTTGGAGATGGTGGTGTGGTGGACGCCGTAGGCCCGGCCGATCTCTACCTCAGAGCGCTCTCCCTGGAGGACTTCCAGGACGATCTGGAACTTGAACTTTGGGGTGTAACTCTTGGGTTTGTTTGCCATCGGGCTCTCTCCCTTTGTCTCGGGAGAAGATAGCATCGCCTTTACAGCCCAGACTTTGGCGCTGGGGGTGGTTCGAATCTAGGGTCGCACCTCAGGCCGAAGAGGCGGTTGAGGTCCTCGGAGACGGAGCCAAGCTGGTAGCCGAGCCAGCTCTTGGGATAGTCGGCATCGGGCAGGACGGAGGTTATGGCCGCGACCAAGACCGCCGGTGTCTCGTAGTGGACGTCGGCTACCGCTGTGGTGGCGAACCAGCAGCACTCTGCGAAGATTATGTGGGTGGCTACCTTCACTCGTCTCTTGGGCGCTGCATCTTGAAGAAGAACGGCCTGAGACCGTACATGAGGGCGAAGGCTATGCCGGCGAGGATGTAGAGGCTCTGGTCGTCGAGGCCGAGGCTCACGTACCGCACGGCCATAGCGACGGCCGCAACGACGAAGATTACGGGCGTCATGTCTATGTAGCGTTTCTCGTCTTCGAGCCTGAGCTCCTCGACCTCTGCGCCGAGCCTTTCTATGGCCGTGCGGCCCGTTCCGGCGAGGTGTCCCTCTACGACGACGCGCCTGCCCTTCACTATGGGACCGAGTACGTGCTCTATCTCTCCCATAGAGGAGCGGTAGAGGGCTCGCTGCAAGCCCGCCTCGTCCACATCACGGCCCCTTACCTCGCCGAGTTGTTTGGGATCAAGCTCGCCGACGCGCCACGCTTCGAGGGCGAGATGTACGAGGGCAGCCTTCCTCGCACCCGCCGGTATTCTGAAGTCCTCGCCGCTTCTGACCTGACGGTGATGTTGAGAGGCATCGGAACCCCGGCCCGGACGGCCAGCACGCCCAGTCGAGAATGCTGGGAATCCGCCTCCTCCACGGGCCGGGCGTCGCCGGTCTCTACCATTGCTCTTCGAGGTGTCGAAGTCCAAGCGCCGTGCTTCCTTCCCCGTATGCGCGTGACCTTCTCTCTTATATAACCCAAGTTGCCCCCTACTGAGACAGACAATATCCTCCCGGTCGGAAGGCCGCCTAAAACCTTCTCCAAACCGGGAGGACGAAATGGACGATACCATAACCACCATCTACTGCTTGTGCGACGA
>JBFLXF010000444.1:0-3003 GCA_040757515.1 Actinomycetota bacterium | reverse complement strand
TATCTATGCCTTCGACGCCGAGGACGCCGTTCTCGTGGAGGAGAGCGGCCAGAGACTTCTCGCTCGCCCAGTTGCTGTGATAGGGGGTGTACTCGCGGACGAGAACGCCCGTGGCCTGGACCCTGCGGGATTCCTCGTCGCCCGGGATGACGCCGTAGTTGCCGATCAGTGGGTAGGTAAAGAGCACGATCTGGCCCCTGTACGAGGGGTCGGTGATCGTCTCCTGGTAGCCGACCATGCTCGTAGTGAAGACCACCTCACCCGCGACCTCGCCGTCCCCGGCGAAACTCCAGCCCTCGAAGGCTGCGCCATCCTCCAGAACCAGCGTCGCCCTGCTACGCCCGTACTCCAAACCTCGCTCCCATGCGGTCGTGGACAAGCTCTCCACCGACTATAGTACCGGCCACCCGGCCCGTCAGCCGCCGATCGAGATACGGCGAGTTCGCCGACCGGCTGGCCAGCGTCTCCCGACCGACCGTCCACCTCTCGGAGAGGTCTACGAGCGTCAGGTCCGCCGGCGCGCCCGGAGAGATACGGCCGGTGCCGTTCACCCAGCGACCCGGTGCGCAGCTCATCGCCTCCACCAGACGCGGGAGAGCGATTTTACCCTGCATGACGAGTTCGGTGTAGAGGGCGGCGAAGGCCGTCTCATGGCCGAGGAAGCCGGGCGCCGCCTCCTCCAGCGGAAGCTCCTTCTCCTCCGCAGCGTGCGGCGCGTGGTCGGTAGCCACGAAGTCCAGCGTCCCGTCGCCGAGTGCCGCCGTCACACCGTCGCGGTCGGCGTCCGGGCGGAGCGGCGGGTTCACGCGGAAGAGACCGTCGAGGGTCGAGATCAAGCCGTCCGTGAGCGTCGTGTGATGCGGGGTGGTGTCGGCGGTGACGTCGGCGCGCCCCTTGAAGAACCCTACGAGCGCCGCCGACAGGGCGGTTGAGACGTGAGTAATGTGTACCTTCGCGCCGGTCTCGGCGGCCAGCACGAGCGCGGCCGCCGTCGCCACATCCTCCGCGCTCGCGGGAGTCCCCGGCACACCGGCGAGCGCGGCCGCCGTTCCGTCGTGGACGACCCCGGTCGCGAGGTCGTGGTTCTCGCAGTGCAGGATCATGGGCAGCCCCGCCGTCTTCGCGTAGAGCATGCCGTTACGCAGCACGCTTGCGTTCTGGGTGCCGAGGCCGTCGTCAGAGACACAGAGGGCGCCCGCCTCCTTGAGCAGACGCATCTCCGTCAGCCGCTCGCCCGCGAGGCCGGTATGCAACGCTGCAGCTACGTAGGCACGCACCCGCGACTCCCGCTCGATGCGGTGCACGAGCCCGCTGACGACAACGGGTTTATCCACCACGGGGTCGGTGTTCGGCATCAGGACGACGCTCGTGAAGCCACCGGCCGCCGCCGCAGCAGACCCGCTCTCTACATCCTCCTCGTCCTCGCGTCCCGGCGCACGCCAGTGAGCGTGCACGTCCACGAAGCCGGGGAAGAGGTGCAGTCCATCCGCGTCGAGCTCCCGCGAGCCACGCAGGTTCTCGCCGACCTCGGCCACGCGTCCGCCCGAGAGGCGTACGTCGGCGACGCCGTCGAGGCCGGTGGAGGGATCCAGGACGTGCGCCCCGCGGATCACGAGCTCGCTCAAGCCGCCACCTCGCTCACCGCACCGGTCGCGAGGGTAAGGACGGCAGAGCGGACGTGAGTACCCGCGGCGACCTGGTCGGGGATCAGAGACGACCCATCGAGCACGACGTCGCCGGAGATCTCCACCCCACGGTTGACAGGCCCCGGATGCATGACGAGCACACCGCCCTCCAGGTGCCGCCGCGAGACGCCGTAGTAGCGGGCGTACTCGGCGACGGACGGGAAGCGGGCTCCGGTCATGCGCTCCCTCTGCAGCCGCAGCATGTAGAGCGCATCCGCTCCCCACTCAAGCGCCGCGTCCACCGACGAGAGGACCGGCAGGCTCCAGACAGAGACGTCGAGCGGCAGCAGGGTGCGTGGGGCGACGAGGGAAACCTCGATCCCGGCGGCGAGAAAAGCGGGGATCACGCTGCGCGCCACGCGGCTGTGCAGCACATCCCCGACTATGGCGACGCGCCGTCCGGCGAGATCATCGAAGCCGCCCAGGGCGCCGCTTAAGGCGTAGAGGTCGAGTAGAGCCTGGGTCGGGTGTTGGCCGCAGCCGTCGCCCGCGTTGATGACGGCAGCGTCCGTGTGCCGGGCAGCGAGCGCGGCGGCCCCGGCGGCCGAATGGCGCAGCACGATAGCATCGGCGCCCAGGCGATCGAGAGTCACGACCGTATCCACAAGAGACTCGCCCTTCGAGATCGCAGAGCCTTTTTCGGAGAGCGAGATCACTCCCGCCCCGCACCTGCGGGCCGCAAGTTCGAAGGAGACCGCGGTGCGCGTGGACGCCTCGAAGAAGGCCAGGCAAACGGTCTTGCCGGCGAGCGTGCCCGAGAGACGCCCCTCGGCGTGAGCGCGCGCCAGGTCCAGGATCTCACGCAACTCATCCCGCGTGACGTTCTCCAGGGTCAGAAAATCCCTAGCGCCCAACGACGATCACCCCATCCTCTCCATCGGTCTCCTCCAGGCTGACGAGCACCCGCTCGTCACGAGCGGTCGGAATGTTCTTGCCCACGTGGTCAGCCCGGATCGGCAGCTCCCGGTGCCCACGGTCCACCAGGATCGCGAGCCGTATCGCCGCCGGTCGCCCGAGCTCCAACAGCGCATCCATCGCCGCCCGCGCCGTCCGGCCCGTGTAGAGCACGTCGTCCACCATGACGACGGTCCTCCCGGTTACGTCGAACGACACGCGGCTGCCCTTAACCTCGGCCCTGTCCCCGGAGAGGTCGTCGCGGTGCAGGGTGATGTCCAGCGAACCCACCGGGACGTCAAGCCCCTCAAAGAGCCGGATGTTCTCCGCGATACGGTGGGCGAGCGGCACACCGCGCGTCAGGATGCCGACGATCGCCAGGTCGTCGAGCCGCGCAGCATTGCGCTCCAGGATCTCGTGCGAG
>JBFLXF010000443.1:0-3005 GCA_040757515.1 Actinomycetota bacterium | reverse complement strand
CCAGGCGCCAGCCGCCTATCTCGGGTGCCTTGCCGATGCGCAGGGACTCGCGCAGGACCGTGGTCAGGGTGTCCTTCGGATTGGAGGCGCCGGTCTCGCTGTGGCCCGAGACGTTTCCGGGGCGGTAGACGCACACCGGCAGCCCCCGCTCGCCGGCGTCCCGCACCAGCCTCTCGGCGACCCACTTACTCTGCCCGTAGCCGTCCTCGCGGGCGTCGGCGAGGGAGTCGAGGTCGTCATCCTCGCAACAGAGCCGACCATCAGAGGGGAAGATACCGTTGGTCGAGACGTGGTGGACGGGTTTGGACCTGTGGCGGCAAGCGAGGCGCAGGACCTCGCGGGTGCCGTCCACGTTCACCGGCTTGAGGGCGCGGTATGGGTAGATCAGGTTGACCACCGCCCCGGCGTGGAAGACCATGTCCACCTCCCGCGCCAGGCGGTCGAACTCCTCTTGCGATAAACCGAACATCGGCTCCCCGAGATCTCCGGAGACCGGCGCGATCCTGTGCGCCGTCTCCGGCTTCCACAGCCCGTAGCGCGAGAGGTTCTCCCGCACCGGGTTCAGGAGTCCGTCCTGTCCCTTGCGCGGGCGCACGAGGCAGAGGATCTCTGCGTCCGTCCCGGAGAGCAGTTCTTCGAGCAGGAACGCCCCGACGAAGCCCGTGGCGCCGGTCAGCAGAATGCGCCGGGCGTCGCGCAGGGCGGGGGCTTCGGGCTCTCCCTGGGGTGAGATCCCGGCCTCAAGGGCGGCCTCGGAGCAAAGGTCGGGTCCGGAGATGCGCCGGGACTCGCCATGCTTCCGCATTGTCTCCACCTCGTCACACAGACCCGCCACGGTGGGTTCCTCCAGGAAGACACCGACCGGCACCCGGACGCCGAAGATTCCCTCGACGCGGCTCAGCATCTCTGCTGCCGCGAGCGAGTGTCCGCCAACCTCGAAGAAGTCGTCCTCGCTGCGCACGTCGCCATTCTCCAGGCCGAGGATCGCCTCCCAGGTCCGGGCGAGGGCGGCCTCCTTCTCAGCTCGCGAGGCGTCCGGGGAGAGCCTGCGCGGCGTCTCCCGATGCGCGCCGGAACGCGGGGGCGGATCAGGGAGGCGGGAGCGGTCCACCTTGCCCGTGGTCTCCTGTATCGGGAGGGAGCCGAGCTCAACGAAGACCGCCGGAATCATGTAGTGCGGCAGTCTCTCCTGCAGGAGCCGCCGCAGCTTTGGACTGCGGCCCGTGCGCGGATCTATCTCCCATCTCGCGTAACGCCCGTCGCGCCTCTCCGGGTCCGGAACCAGGTAGGCGACGAGGCGCTTGTCCTCTCCCTCCCCGCCATCGGCGACGGCGACGCAGCTGCGCACCGCGAGGCTCTCCCCGATGGCAGCCTCCACCGCCCCGAGTTCGACGCTGTAGCCCCGGATCTTGACCATGAAGTCGACCCGGCCCAAGATCTCCAGGCTCCCGCCGGGCAGAAGCCGCGCCTTGTCGCCGGTCCTGTACATTCTCGCCCCATCCTCCGGCGCGAACGGGTCCTCAAGGAAGCGCTCCGCCGTCTTCTCCGGCAGGTTGACGTAGCCGCGCGCCAGACAACCGCCGCCGACGTGCAGCTCTCCCGCCTCGCCCTCCGGGACCGGAGCTCCATCCTCATCGAGGACGTAGGTGCGATGCGGGTCCATCGGCGGGCCGACCGGGCAGTGGGTTGCCGCCTCGCTCTCCACCAGCTCGCGCAGATCTCCGGCGGCGACCTCGTGCGTCTCGCTCACGCTGTAGACGTTCAAGAGTCGCGTTCCGGGCAGCGCCGCCAGAGCGCGCCGGGCCAGGTTCTTCGTGACGACCTCGCCGTTCAGCCAGAGCGTCTTTAGAGAACCGACCCTGCTCCCGAGCGCGGAACCGTGGGCGTCGAGCAGGGACTCGAGGAGCGAAGGCGTGATGAGGGTCTCGGTGATGCGATGCTCTGCCAGGAAGCGGACGAGGGCTTCGGGATCGTAGATCTCGTCGTCCGGTATGACGACCGTCGTCGCCCCGCGCAAGAGAGGTCTGAGCATCTCCCACACGAAGAACACGTTGCACCCGACCCTGTCACCGGGCCGGTAGTCGCTCACGCTGAAGCGCCACAGGTAGGATCGAACAGCCGCCCGATGCGGGTTGGCGATCCCCTTGGGCTTGCCGGTCGTCCCCGACGAGTAAGAGACGAAGGCCAGGTTCTCCGGGTCCGGCTCGGCCCGTTCGCCCCCGGCTTCCTCTCCGAGCGCCGCCTCCCACCCCTCGTCGAGCCGCAAGATGATCCGGTCGCCGGGCAGGCGCTCCGCGCGGCGCCCCCGTGAGAGCAGGACCCGTGGCTCCGAGTCGGCCAGCACGTCGTCGAGAAGAGCGGGCGGGTAGGCTAGTTCCAGGGGAAGGAAGGCTCCGCCCGCCTTGAGCGCGGCGAGGCAGGCGATCACGTACTCGGCGCAGCGCTCCATGTAGACGCCGGCAACCTCCTCGGGACCGAGGCCCAGGGCGCGCAGGCGGACGGCGAGGCGGTTGGAGAGTTCGTCCAGCTCCCCGTAGGTATAGCGGCTCTCCCTGTCAACAAGGGCGATGGCCTGCGGCGTGCGGCGCGCCTGCCGCTCGAAGAGGTGGTGCAGAAGCAGGTCGTCGGAGTCTGTGCGCACGGCGGCTACCGGGTCCGCTGCTCGCCGCCCTCGCGCCCCGCCACCGTCCGCGATGCGCCATCTCGCCCGTAGTCCGCTCCGGTGACGAGCGCGCCCTCGAGACTCGCTGCCGGGACCAGCTCCTGCCGCAAGCCCTTGAGGAGCGAGAAACACATAAAGAGCAGGACGAAGGCGAACGGGAGACCCGCCGCGATGGAGGCCGTCTGGAGCGCGGTGAGGCCGCCGACGAGGAGCAACACTGCGGCCACGGCTCCCTCCAGTACCGCCCAGAAGAAACGCTGCTGCCAGACGGGGTCGGGGTCGCCGCCGTTGGTGAGGATGTCCACCACCAGCGATCCAGAGTCAGAGGAGGTGGCGAAGAAGA
>JBFLXF010000442.1:0-3006 GCA_040757515.1 Actinomycetota bacterium | reverse complement strand
CCGCGAGAGACGCTGGTACCCGTGCGGACCCCCTCGAAGTGCGAGAGCCCACAGGGCGTCTGCCAGAGGTGCTATGGCCGGGCTCTGAGCACGTATCGCCCCGTGGACGTGGGCGAGGCCGTCGGCATCATCGCGGCCCAGTCCATCGGCGAGCCGGGTACCCAGCTCACGATGCGCACCTTCCACACCGGCGGCATCGCCGGCGAGGACATCACCGCAGGACTCCCGAGGGTCGTCGAGCTCTTCGAGGCGCGACACCCGAAGGCCGAGGCCGTCATCTCCGAGATAGACGGCACCGTGAGCCTAGAGGACGCCGACTCCGACCGGCTCATCAAGGTGGTGGTCACCTCCCCCGACGGCTCCGAGGTCAGGGAGTACAGGGTCGAGCGCCAGCTGTTGCGGCCGGGGATCCAGGAGGGCGCCGAGATCCTGGCGAACACCCAGATCACGGAGGGCTCCGTCTACCCGCACGAGATTCTGGAGAACGATCTGCGCTACGGGCGCGGGACCACCGCCACCGAGCGCTACCTCGTCGAGGAGGTGCAGAAGGTCTACCGGGCCCAGGGCGTGGACATCCACGACAAGCACATCGAGGTCATCGTCCGCCAGATGCTCCGCAAGGTCATCGTGGACGACCCCGGCGACACCAGGTTCCTGCCCGAGCAGGTCGCCGACCGCTTCTCAGTCCTCGCCGAGAACGAGAAGGTCGAGGCCGAGGGCGGACGCCCGGCGGAGTTCCATACGATCCTGATGGGCATCACCAAGGCCTCCCTCGCCACCGACAGCTTCCTCTCCGCTGCCTCCTTCCAGGAGACCGCGCGCGTCTTGACCGACGCGGCGATCGAGGGCAAGGTGGACGACCTAACCGGCCTGAAGGAGAACGTGATCATCGGCAAGCTCATTCCGGCGGCCACCGGCCTGCCGCGCTACCGGCGACTCACCGTCACGGTCGAGGGGTACAGGGCGAGCGACGTAGACGAGCTTGACATAGCGGCCTCCTGAGCCTAAAATAGCGCGTCGCGGTTGCGAGCGAGTTACTTGAGGTAACGAGCGCTCGAGCCGCGGCGCGCGACTTTGTAGTAAGCCCCTTTCCAGAGAGCTAGAGAGGACGCCGTATGCCGACGACGAACCAACTCGTGCGCAAGGAGCGGAAACTGAAGAAGGAGAAGACGGCTACCCCGGCGCTCCAGGGCTCGCCCCAGAAGCGCGGGGTGTGCACGCGCGTCTCGACGACGACGCCGAAGAAGCCGAACTCCGCTCTGCGCAAGATAGCGAGGGTTCGTCTGGTGAACGGGCACGAGGTGACGGCCTACGTGCCGGGCGAGGGGCACAATCTACAGGAGCACTCCGTCGTGCTGGTGCGCGGCGGGAGAGTGAAGGATCTGCCGGGCGTGCGTTACAAGGTCGTGCGCGGGGCGCTGGACACATTAGGCGTCAACGACCGCAAGCAGGGGCGCTCCAAGTACGGGACCAAGAAGGCGTAGGAGGGTAGCGAGGATGCCGAGGCGAGCAGCACCACCGAAGAGGAAGATCCCCGCGGACCCTGTCTACGGGAGCGTGCTGGTGCAACAGCTCATCAACAAGGTCATGCTCGACGGGAAGAAGAGCAAGGCGGAGAAGATCGTCTACGACGCGCTCTCCTTCGTCGAGGAGCGCACCGGCTCGAACCCGGTGCAGGTCTTGAACAACGCGCTGGACAACATCCGGCCGCGCCTGGAGGTGCGCTCCCGCCGGGTCGGCGGTGCGACCTATCAGGTCCCGGTCGAGGTGAACCCGCGCAGGGCGAACACGCTGGCCCTGCGCTGGCTGGTCAACTACGCGCGAGACCGCCGGGAGAAGACGATGGGGCGCAGGCTGGCCGGAGAGATCCTGGACGCCAAGGACAACATCGGCTCCAGCGTCAAGAGGAAGGAAGATACTCACCGGATGGCCGAGGCCAACCGGGCGTTCGCTCACTACAGGTGGTGACGAGAAGATAATGGCTGTACAGGTTTCCAGAAAGATCCCGCTGCGGCGGGTCAGAAACATCGGCATCATGGCCCACATCGATGCCGGCAAGACGACCACTACCGAGCGTATCCTGCTCTACACGGGGCTTACCCACAGACTGGGCGAGGTCCACGACGGTAACGCCGTCATGGACTGGATGTCCCAGGAGCGCGAACGCGGTATCACCATCACCTCCGCCGCGACCACCGTCTTCTGGGGCGGTATCGAGGGCTCCCAGAAGAACGGTAAAGGTACCAGGGAGGGCGCCCACAGCCGTATCCCCGAACAACATCGTATCAACATTATAGATACGCCCGGGCACGTGGACTTCACTGTGGAGGTGGAGCGGTCGCTGCGGGTGCTGGACGGGGCGATAGCGCTGTTCGACTCGGTTGCGGGGGTAGAGCCGCAGTCGGAGACGGTATGGCGGCAGGCGGACAAGTACGGGGTTCCGCGGATAGCGTTCGTCAACAAGATGGACCGGATCGGGGCGGATTTCTACCATGCCGTCCAGACGATGGTTGACCGGCTGGGAGCGAACGCGGTGCCGGTGCAGCTGCCGATCGGGGCCGAGGCCGAGTTCGAGGGGATTGTGGACCTTGTGGAGATGAAGGCGATCATCTACAAGGACGACCTCGGGGCCGAGTGGGATGAGACTGAGATCCCGGAGGGGATGCGTGAGATCGCTGAGGAGTACCGGGAGAAACTCCTTGAGGCGGTCGCCGACTACGACGAAGAGATCATGATGATGTATCTGGAGGGCGAGGAGATCGACCCGGACCAGATCCGGGCGGCGATTCGCCGCGCCACTCTGGACATTCAGATGACCCCCGTCTTCGTCGGTTCGGCGTTCAAGAACAAGGGTGTGCAGCCTCTTCTGGACGGGGTCATAGACTACCTGCCGAGCCCGCTGGACGTGCCCCCGATAAAGGGTCTCACTCCGGAGGGCGAGGAGGTTGTACGCGAGGCCGACGAGGAGGGGCCGCTGGCGGCGCTCGCGTTCAAGATACAGTCTGA
>JBFLXF010000441.1:0-3010 GCA_040757515.1 Actinomycetota bacterium | reverse complement strand
ACGTCTATCCCGTCCTCCGGGGCCCGCTTCTCCAGCTCTTTTATAAGACGTGCGGAGTCTACGGAGTGTATGAGGCTCACCCGCGGCGCGACGATCTTCGCCTTGCGTCGCTGCAGGTGTCCGATAAAGTGCCACTCGAAGGCGCCGCCGTACCGCTCCTGCTTGCGGACCAGGTCCTCGGCCCGGTTCTCGCCGAGCAGCCGGACCCCGATCTCCCGCAGCGCGGCTATCTGCTCCGGCTCGTAGTACTTGCTGGCCACAAGTATGCGCACCTCGTCCGACCCGCGTCCGCCGCGCTCCAGCGCCCCTGCTATCTCCTCGCGCACGCGCGCGAGCCTCTCGCGCATCTGTTCGGCGGTCGCGATCACCGCTTCACCCTCGCTACGGCCGCCAGATTCCTCCCCGTACGCGGCCCCTGCTTGCGGTGCGAGTAGAAGAGATCGGGCCGGCAGCCGGTGCAGAGCCCGAGATCCACAACCTCCCC
Organism: Actinomycetota bacterium; assembly: GCA_040757515.1. Lineage (GTDB taxonomy): Bacteria > Actinomycetota > Rubrobacteria > Rubrobacterales > Rubrobacteraceae > JBFLXF01. The sequence goes on along the minus strand of JBFLXF010000441.1, from coordinate 2,526 downwards.
GACCCCAGCACGCTCCAGGTCCGTCCGTACCGCTGCGGGCAGAGACAGGTTGAACCCGTCCACGACCTCTTCATCAAACTCTGAAGCAAACCGACCGGCCAGCTCCCCGGAGACCTCGTAGCAGCAGCCCCGGATGCAAGGCCCGATGTAGGCCTTCACGCTTTCCTCATCCATCTCACGAACCGTCTTGCCCGAGATACCGGCGAGCGTCCCGCGCCAGCCAGAGTGGACCATCGCCACGTTTCGCTCTCCCACGAGCGCGACCGGCACGCAATCGGCGACGCCGACGGTCAGACACAGGTCTTTCTCGGAAGTTATGAGGGCGTCGGCCTCCCCGGCAAAGCCTGGCTCCACGATGTGCGCCACGCCGTCACCGGCCACCTGCTTTACCCAGGCTACAGGTAGCTCGCCCATCGCCCGGCGAATGATAGAGAGGTTCTCCTCCACGGCTTCGGAGTCGTCGCCGACCTTCTTCGAAACGTTGAGGGAGTCATAGGGAGGTTCTGAGACACCGCCGATGCGGGTGAAGAACCAGATTTTCACGCCTTCGGGTACCGGATCGGGAACAACGTAGACGGCGCCCCCTGCCGCAGTGTGGATCACAGCGGGAGCGCCGTCTATGGTGCGTGGAAGGTCTCGGCGCACGCCTCGCGCGTTGTAGCCCTAGCGGCGGCGCAGGAAGGCCGGAATGTCCAGAACGTCGCCCTCGTCGGCCGGGGCCGGGCGCTCCTCATCCTGCGACTCGATAATGGGCCGCTCCGCCCGGCGCTGGTTCGCGAGGCGCTGGTCGAAGCCCGTGGCGATCACCGTCACGCTCACACGCTCGCCGTAGTTCTCGTCTATAACGGCCCCGAAGATCAGGTTCGCGTCCTGATGGGCGGCGTTGTGCACGATCTCCGCCGCCTCGTTGACCTCAAAGAGCCCGAGATCCGGTCCGCCGGTGATGTTGAGGATGATCCCGGTCGCCCCCTCGATGCTCGCCTCCAGCAGCGGGCTCGAGATCGCCTGACGGGCCGCCTCGGCGCCTCTGTTCTCGCTGCTCGACTCGCCGATGCCCATCAACGCCGAACCCGAGTTGCTCATGATCGTGCGCACGTCAGCGAAGTCCAGGTTGATGAGGCCGGGGACCGTGATCAGGTCCGTTATGCCCTGGACACCCTTTCTGAGTATGTCGTCGGCCATCTTGAAGGCGTCCATCATGCTGGTCCGCTTCTCGGCAACCTGCAGCAGCCTGTCGTTGGGGATCACGATGAGGGAGTCCACGTTCTCCTTGAGGCGCTTTATGCCCTCCTCGGCGTACGTCGAGCGCCTCCTGCCCTCGAACGAGAACGGGCGCGTCACCACCCCGACGGTGAGAGCCCCGGAGTCGCGCGCGATCTTGGCGACCACGGGAGCCGCGCCCGTGCCGGTGCCGCCGCCTTTGCCCGCCGTGACGAAGACCATGTCCGCCCCGCGCAGCGCCTCCTCGATCTCCGCCTTGTTCTCCTCGGCGGCCTCCATCCCGATCTTCGGGTCCGCACCCGCTCCAAGACCGCGCGTGATCTTCTCGCCGATGTGGATCTTCTGATCGGCGTCGCACATCTGGAGGGCCTGGGCGTCCGTGTTGATCGCTATGAACTCAACACCCTGAAGCCCGGAGTTGATCATGCGGTTCACCGCATTGGTTCCGCCGCCGCCAATGCCCACAACCTTGATGACCGCCAAGTAGTTCGTGCCCGCGTCCAACATCGCTTCTCTCTAACCCTCCATCGCCTGCCGTTTCCTTCTCGCCGGGCTACCCTCCCCGGAACCAGCTCTTGATCGCCTCGACAATGCTACCAAAACTGGTGACCCTTGCACCTTTACTCTTCGGTCGAAGGTCATTCGTTTTGGCCGCGAAGTATAGCAGACCGACGGCGGTTGCATACTGAGGTTTTTGTACAGGTTTAATGTCGCCCCGGAGGTAGCGGGGAGCTGCGGTTCTAGTGCGCATACCCAGCGTCTCTTCGGCGAGGTCGGTCATGCCGTCGAGGAGGGAGCCTCCGCCGGTCAGAACGACGCCCCCGGGCAGGAGATTGCGGATGCGCGCCTTGTCCAGGGAGTCGCGGACGTACTCGAACACTTCGCGGGCGCGGTACTCCAGTATCTGGCTCATGAAGTGCGCGTTGTAGTGACGCCCCCCGAGGCCGACGGCGGCGACGGGATCGACCGTGCTGGAGAGGACGGTGCCGTAGCGCAGCTTGAGTCTCTCAGCCTCGGAGACGGGTATCTTGAGTCCGTAGGCGAGATCGGAGGAGAAGCTCTGCCCGCCGAGAGGTATCACTGCGGTGTGGGTCAGCGCCCCGCGCATGAAGGCCGCGATGTCGGTGGTGCCGCCACCGACATCCACGAGCGCGATGCCGTCTTCGCGGTCTTTCTCCGTGAGGCACGCTTCCGCGGAGGCCAGCGGCTCCAGGACCACGCGCGAGACCTTAAGGCCTGTGTCCTCTACTGCGTAGAGCAGGTTCTGGATGCTGGAGACGGCGCCGCTGACGACATGGGCGCGCA
>JBFLXF010000440.1:0-3015 GCA_040757515.1 Actinomycetota bacterium | reverse complement strand
GGCTGTGGCCGTGATCCCCATCGTGCTCACGCTCGGGCTCTTCGGGCTGGCGGCGGTCGGCCTGGACCGGGCACAGACGCCCTCTGTGGCCCTCTTCAGCGTCCTGCTGGAGAGCCTGCCGCCGGCGCTCGAAGCGGCACTGGTGATACTGGGCCTCACGCTGGTGATGAGCAGCGCCGACACCCTGCTCAACGGGCTGGCCAGCCTCGTGGCCGTGGACCTGCGCCGGGCGCTGCCCGGGGTCCGAGCCCGAAGCCTGTTGAGGATCTCGCGCTGGTCCACCGTGGCGCTGGCGCTCCCGCTATTGCTCATAGCCTCGCAGGGCTACAGCGTGCTCTACCTCTTTCTGCTGGCGGACCTGGTCTGCGCCGCGGCGGCCTTCCCGGTCTTCTACGGGCTCTACAGCGACCGCTACACGGGCCGGGCGGCGATCTGGGCCATGCTGGCGGGCCTCGTGGCCGGCGGGCTGCTCTTCCCGGACCCGGCGATGACCCGGGGCAGCCTGCTCGGGGCGTTCGCGGCGGCGGCCCTCGTGCCGGTAGCGGTCTCCTTCGTGCTCACGCCCCGGCGGCGCACCTTCGACCTCGGCTCCCTCGCGGAGACGGTGCGGTCGATCAGGGACTAGGCCGGGCGGCCGACATGCGCCCCGATGCTGCGGTAACGGTCGTGCCGGGCCTCGACGAGGGCGTCGGAATCCGCGCCGGAGAGCCCGTCGAGTACCCGCTCCAGAGCCTCGCCGACGGTGGCGAGCACCGCCTCTGGATCCCTGTGAGCCCCGCCCAGGGGTTCCGGCAGGACTTCATCCACGATGCCGTGCTCCTTCAGGTCGCGAGCGGTCAGCTTGAGCGCCGCGGCCGCCTCCTCGGCGCGGGAGGAGTCGCGGAAGATGATCGAGGCGCACGCCTCCGGCGCGATGACGGAGAGGTAGGAGTTCTCCAGCATCCCCACGTAGTCCGCGAGACACATCGCGAGCGCCCCGCCCGACCCGCCCTCACCTATGACCAGGGAGACCACCGGCACCGGCACCTCCGCGAGCGCCATGAGGTCCCCGGAGATGGCCCACGCCTGGCCCCGCTCCTCGGCTCCCCGCCCGGAGAAGGCCCCTGGCGTATCCACCAGCGCGACTATCGGGAGCCCGAACCTGCCCGCGAGCTCGTAGAGCCGCCTCACCTTCCGGTAGCCCTCCGGGTGCGCCATGCCGAAGTTGCCCCTTACGCGGCTCTTGACGTCGCTGCCTTTGTCGTGGCCTAGGAGAATGACGGCGCGCCCGCCGTGCTTCAGGCGGGCGATGCCGCCGCGCACCGCCGCGTCGTCGCCGTAGAGCCGGTCGCCGGAGAGCTCGTAGAAGTCCTCCGTCAGGGCGTCGCGGTAGGCGCGGAAGTTCGGGCGCTCGGGGTGGCGGGCGACCTGCACGCGCTGGTAGGGCGAGAGGTTGGTGTAGATGCGCCTCTTGGCGGCCTCGAGGGCGTCCTCGAGGCGTGAGATCTCCGCCTGCAGCCCCTCGCTCTCGCCCGCGAGGCGGTGCAGCTCGGCGATGCGGTCTTCCAGCTCTCTTATAGGCCTCTCGAAGTCGAGCATCACGAGAGTAGTCCCAGCAGTCTCTCCAGGTCCGCCTTGAGGGCGAGGCGGTGCACGATTCTGTCCACCATCCCGTGCTCGAGCTGAAACTCTGCGGTTTGGAAGCCCTCCGGCAGCTTCTCCTTAGTCGTCTGCTCTATGACCCGCGCTCCCGCGAACCCCACCCTCGCGCCGGGTTCGGCCAGGATCACGTCCGCAGCCGTGGCGAACGAGGCGGTAACGCCCCCGAAGGTCGGGTCGGTTAGCACGGAGACATAGGGCTGCGAGCCCTTCCGGTAGCGGGCGAGGGCGACGCTGGTCTTCGCCATCTGCATCAGCGAGTAGACGCCCTCGAACATCCGGGCGCCGCCTGAGGCGGAGACGACGACTAGCGGCAGGTTCTCCTCACGCGCGTGCTCGATGGCGCGCGCCACCTTCTCCCCGACGACGCTCCCCATCGAGCCGCCGATGAAGTCGAAATCCATCACCGCCAGCGCCGCGCGCCGCCCCCCGATCTCGCCGATCCCGATCACCACCGCGTCCCCGAGCCCGGTCTTCTTGCGCGCCTTCGCAGCCCGCTCCGCATAGCCCTCGAAGCGCAGGGGATCGCCGGAGACAAGATCCGCGTCGCGCTCCTCGAAGGTGCCCTTGTCTGTTAGAAGCCGCACCCTCTCCCTCGCCGGAAGCGGGTAGTGGAACTCACAGTTGGGGCAGACGTTGAAGCGCGCCCGCATGTCCCGCTCGTAGACGGGTTGGCGGCACTTCTTGCACCGGGTGAAGACGGAGACGTCTATCTGGCCGACGCCGCTCTCGGTCTCGGGGACGGTGCGCGCGTAGTTGCGCCGCTTGCTGAGCCAGCTCCTCACGCTATCCGCCAGCCCCCGGTCCCGGAACCGCCTCGCGAACTCTGCGCAACCACTCTTCGGCGACCTCCGGTCCGCCCTCTGCCACGAGCCGCATGAGCTTGCTCCCGATGATGATCCCGTCGGCTTCCGTAGCCGCCTCGGCCGCAGCCTCCGGCGAGCCTATCCCGAAGCCGAGAGCCACCGGCGCCTCCGTCCGCGCCCGCACCCTCCGCAGGAGATCTACGGCTCCGGGCGGCAGCGCCTCCCGCACCCCCGTAACCCCGGCCACCGAGACGCAGTATACGAACCCCGTCGCCAGCTCGCCGACCCTCTCCAGCCGCTCGTCGGTCGAGGTCGGCGCGGCGAGCGGACAGAAGGCCACGCCCCGAGCGGCGCACGCCTCCGCGAACTCCCCCGCCTCATCCACGGGCATGTCGGGGACGACGAGCCCGCAGACCCCGGCGCTCGCTGCCGCCTCCAGAAAGCGCTCGATGCCCCGGGCGAAGATCACATTGAAATAGACCAGCAACACGACCGGGACGCGACCGGTGAAGCCGGAGGCCAGATTTAGACAGTAGTCCAGGTCGGCGCCGTTCTCCAGGGCGCGGGCCGT
>JBFLXF010000439.1:0-3024 GCA_040757515.1 Actinomycetota bacterium | reverse complement strand
CCTGAGGGGGATGCGATCTCTCAACAGGTTCACCTACTCTTCCTGAACTCCCTGCAGCTTCGAGCGACCACGCTGGACGGCTTCGAGGAGCTTAGCGAGGTTCTCCTCCAGGTTGGCGAGCACCTCGTCGGCGTAGTCCTCCGCCCCGAGGCGAATCTCGCGCTCACGCCGGCGGGCGTCCTCCATGATCTCCTGGCTGCGCTTCTCGGCGCGCTTGAGGATCTCCTCCTCGGAGGTAATCCTCTCGGCCTCCTCCTGGGCGCTGCGGATGATGCGGTCGCTCTCGGAGCGCGCCTCGTCGAGCATCGCCTGACGCTCCTTGACGATCCATCGCGCCTGCTTGAGCTCCTCGGGTATCGTCTGGCGCATCTGGTCGATGATGTCGAAGGCGGCGTCGCGGTCGATCATCGCCGTGTTGCCGAAACCGGGGAAGCTCCGCGCGTCCTCGACCAGCTCTTCCAGCCTGTCTATGAGCACCAGTACGTCCATCCGTAAAACCTGTCCTTTGCCGTCAGCCTCTATATCTTACCGCCCGGACGCGAATATATCTCCCGCACGGTCTGCAGTATCCCATCCGGCACCAGCCCGCGCACGTCGCCCCCGAAGCTCGCTATCTCCCTCACCGCGCTCGAGGAGAGGAACATGTGCTCCGAGGAGGCCATTATGAACACGGTCTCCACCTCGGAGAAGAGCTTGCGGTTAAGCTGCGCCTGCTCGAACTCCGACTCGAAGTCCGAGACGGCCCGCAATCCCTTGACGATAACGCGCGCCCCCTGCTCGCGCGCGAAGTCTACCAGAAGCCCCTCCATGACCTCCACCGAGACGTTCTCGATGTCCGCCGTGACCTTCTCTATGAGCCTGGCCCGCTCTACCGCCGGCAGGCGCGGCTCCTTGCGCAGGTTCGCTCCGACCGCGACCACGACGTGATCGAAGAGGGCCGCCGACCGGCGTATGACGTCCAGATGCCCGGTCGTTACGGGATCGAAGCTCCCCGGACAGACCGCTACGTTCATGGTTAGCTCTGACCTCTCAAGGACGGTTACGTACGTGTCGCCGTAGCGGCGCGTCACTCCTCTCTTGCTTGTGGCCCCGATGGCGGGAGCGCCGCCGCTCTCGATCACGACCCGGCCTCCGGGGGCGAGCAGCCCGCGCAGACGCGGCAGAAAGCTCCCTGCCTCCGCAGCCGCGATTCTATATGGAGGGTCCGCGAAGATCAAATTGTATACCTTGCCGTTCGCGAGCAGCCGGTCGAGAACCTTGCTTACGTCGCCCCGCACAATCTCGGCCCGGTCGGCGAGCCCGGCACGCCTGAGGTTCTCCCGGATCGTCGCGACGGCCCGCCGGTCCTGCTCGACGAAGACGGCCCGCTCGCAGCCGCGGCTCAGGGCCTCGATCCCCAGAGCGCCCGTTCCGGCGTAGAGATCCAGCACCCACCCGTCGCCGAAGAACTGGCCCAACGCGTTGAACAGGCTCTCGCGCACGCGATCGGAGGTCGGACGAACGCCTCTGGGTACGGGGGCGAGCCGGACGCCGCGCGCGGTGCCCGCGATGATGCGCACCGGCCTACTCCCGGAAGAGCCACTCGACGTTCGAGCCGAGCAGCTCCCGCACCTCGCGCCGCAGGGGCCGGTGCTCGGGGCGTCTGAGGGTGGGGTCCGAGGCCACGAGGGCGAACGCCTCGCGGCGGGCCTCGATGAGCACGTCGAGATCGCGCAGGAGCTTCGCCACCTTGAGGTCCGGCATCCCGCTCTGGCGGCTCCCGAAGAGGGTGCCCTCGCCCCGGATCGCCAGGTCCACCTCCGAGAGCCTGAAGCCGTCCTGGTGTTCGACGAGGGCCCGAAGGCGCCGCTCCGCGTCGTCGGTCTTCGGCTCGCCGACGAGAAAGCACTTCGGCGGGTGCAGGCCGCGGCAGACCCTACCGCGCAGCTGGTGGAGCTGCGAGAGCCCGAAGCGCTCGGCGCCCTCGATCACGATCGCGCTCGCGTTCGGCACGTCCACCCCGACCTCGACGACGACCGTGGCGACGAGCAAGTCTATCTCCCCGTCCCGGAAGGCGGCCATCACCTCCCGCTTCTCGGCGGCGCTCATCCTGCCGTGCAAGAGACCCACGGACCTCTCCGGGAAGACCTCCTCCGAGAGCTCGTCGTAGAGCTCCTCGGCGGCGCGAACGTCCTCGAGCGCCTCCGACTCCTCGACGAGAGGGCAGATCACGTACGCCTGCCGTCCCGACTCCAGCTCGGCGCGCACCTCTTCGTAGGCGTCGAGGCGCCCGGAGAGGTCCACCACCCGCGTCTCGACCGGCTTGCGGCCCGGCGGCAGCTCGTCTATCACGCTGATCTCCAGGTCGCCATAGAGGGTGAGCGAGAGCGTGCGCGGGATGGGAGTAGCGGTCATCACAAGGGTGTCGGGTGTGATCCCCTTCTCCCGCAGAACCGCCCGCTGCCCGACGCCGAAGCGGTGCTGCTCGTCTACGACGACGAGCGAGAGGTCCCTGAACTCGACGCCCTTCTGGATCAGGGCGTGCGTCCCGATGACGACGTGCGCCTCGCCATTCCGTACCGCCTCCAGAGCCGCCCTCCTCTCCGCCGTCCCCTGCGAGCCGGTGAGCAGGACGACGTTCACCGGCAACTCGGAGAGCGCGCCGGAGACCGAGAGGTAGTGCTGCTCGGCGAGAACCTCGGTCGGAGCCATCAGTGCACCCTGACCTCCTGCCTCGACGGCGGTGAGGAGCGCGGCGACGGCGACGACGGTCTTTCCGCTCCCGACGTCACCCTGCACGAGCCGGCGCATCGGCCGCTCCGAGCGCATGTCCGCCAGAATCTCGCCGACGACCCGCTCCTGCGCGCCGGTGAGGCCGAAGGGGAGGCCCTTGAGGAAGGAGTTGAGGAGGCTTCCGTCTCCGGCGTGGCTGCGGCCCCTCTCGGTGCGCTCGATGTGGGCCTTGCGGACAGCAAGCCCGGTCTGGATGACGAACAGCTCGTGAAAGACGAGGCGTCGCATCGCTGCGCGCAGGGTCTCGCGTCC
>JBFLXF010000438.1:0-3030 GCA_040757515.1 Actinomycetota bacterium | reverse complement strand
CGCCGAAGCTCTTGCGGATGCCGCGCAACTCGATGCGCGGACGGTTGTCCCTGTTCGTCTGTTCGGCCATCACTCGAACAGCTCCCTGTACTCGTCGACGTTCTCTTCGGTCACGATGGTGATCGGGACGTCGATGTTCTCCTGGACGTCCTCCCCCTCTATGAGACGCATGACGGACTCGACGGCCCTAACCCCTTCCGTGTACGGGTCCTGCTGCACCACGCCGACCAGGAAGCCGTCGTCTATGGCCCCTATGGCCTGCTCGCTCAGGTCCCACCCGAATAGGGAGGTCCTCTCCGTAGCGCCCTGGGAGCGTGCGGCCGCTACGGCCCCGATCAAGGCCGGCTCACCGGTGGCGTAGACGGCGTTCATGTCGGGGTTGGCGGTGAAGAGGTTCTCGGCGGCCCTCTGGGCCTCCTCCTGCTGGTTCTTGCCGTCGACCACCTGGATTATCTCGTGGCCGGCCCTCTTGACGGTCTCCTCGAAGGCGTCCTGGCGCTGGATCTGGATGAACGAGTTGAGGGCACCAACGATCCCTATCCGGGCCGAGTCGATCCCCTCTTGCTGCGCCCACTGGTTAAAGAACTCTCCCATCTGCTCCGCGGCCTCCGCGTTGTCCACGCCGACCTGCACGTCCACCGCCGGGCTCTCGACGATGGCGTCTATGGCGACCACCGGTATGCCCGCCTCGGACGCCCTCTCGAGGGCGGGCCTTATGCCCTCGACGTCTATGGCGACCACCATGAGGCCATCTACCTTCTGCTGGACGTAGTTCTCTATGGCGTTGTTCTGCGCCGAAGGGTCGTCGTTGGCGTTGAAGACGGAGAGGGAGGCATTGGCTTCCTCTGCGGCCTTCTCCGCCCCCCGTACCATCTCGGTGAAGAACAGGGCCTCCAGGTTTATGGTGACCAGCGCGAGGTCGGCCCTACCGCCTTGCGCAACCTGCTGCTCGCCGCCCTGCTGCTCCTGTTGCTGGCCGCCTCCCGTGTCCCCGCCACCCTGCTCCTGCTGCTCCTCCGGGACGGCGCATCCTACGACCACAACGCCCACCAGCACCGCGAAAACCGCCGCGAACAACGCCTTCCATACGCTCCTCATCCTGCCTCGCTCCTTTCCTCGAGCTTCTCCCTTTCCACCACCACCGAGCGAGCGAATCGCTCGGCTTCCTTCCTGTCCGGCAAGCGCCCCCTCGCCCCGACACCGGTCACGGAGACAGCGCCCGCCGCCACGGCGAGCCTGCACGCGCCTTCGGTGCCTTCACCGCCGAGCCATCCTGCAAGGAAGGCCCCGACGAACGCGTCGCCGGCCCCCGTCGCGTCGCGGACCTCCACCGCCGGCGCGCGCGCCCGGAGAACGCGGCCGCGCTGGGCCACCAGGGTCCCCTCCTCCCCCAGCGTGACCGCCGCCACCCCGGCGCCCATGGCGACGAGTTTCTCCGCCGCAGAGGCAGGAGACGGTGCCAGTGCGCTAGCCAGCCTGCCGTTGAGCACCACGACGTCCAGGCAGGCCGCGACCTCCCCAGCGCAAGCCCTCAACTCCTCGGGCTCGAGCCCGTCCAGGTCCGCCGAAGCCATCAAGCCAAGCCGCCGTGCCCGTCGCAGCACCGGTAATCCCTCGGGCAAGCGGTAGCCGTCGACGTGCACGCAAGCCTTCCCTCTCCCGGCGAAGTGTTCCACGGTCTCCTCCAGGGGAGCGTAATCGAAGGCCATGGGCTCGCTGACGATCGCCCGTTCGCCATCGGGGCCCAGGAGGACGAGCGCGGTCGTGGTCGGGGATGAAGACCTGACCACCCAGCGGGTGCCGACCCCGAAGCGCTCCAACTCCGCGAGGGCAGCGTCCCCCTCCGGATCCTCGCCGACCCGACCGAAGAACTCCGTCTCAAGGCCGAGGCGAGCCGCCGCGCAGGCGGCGTTCGCGGTCATGCCCCCGAAAGAGCGGGTGACCGAGGAGGCCGTCACCCGCTCGCCGAATCCGGGCACGCGCGCGACGGCCGCGGTGACGTCCACGTTGAGGTAGCCGGCAGCGAGGAGCAGGGGGCTCAAAGGACTCGACCACCCCCATGAGGCGCTTGACCTTCTCGGTCGAGACCGGGCTCCACCAGTTGCCGTCCTCCTTGAGGGAGCTCGCGACGATCGCGCCGTCGGCGATGCTCAGGATCCGCTTCGCGTTCTCCGCCGAGAGCCCGCTGCCCACGATGACCGGGAGACTCGCCGCCCCCTTTATCTCCTCGAGCTCCGAGAGGTCCGTCTCCCCGCCGGTCCGCTGCCCGGTGGCTATCAGGACGTCGGCGTCGAAGAACTCGGCGTCGAGGACCTGCTCCTCGATCGAGCGGTCGGCCACTATGGCGTGGCTGCCGTGCTTGACGTGCACGTCGGCGAAGAAGCTGACGCTCTCCGCCCGCAGCAGCGCCCGGTAGCGCGCGGCCCTAGGCGCGGCCCCTTCGACGAAGCCCTCGTTGGCCACGTAGGCGTTGACCCACTGGTTGGACCTGACGAAGTCCGCCCCGGCGGCCTTGGCCACCGCCAGGGAACACTCGACGCCGTTGGCGAGCACGTTCACGCCCACCGGGAGCCCGACCTCCTTCTTCACCCGGTTGGCCATCACGGCCATCGCGGCGGCCGTCTCCAGGCCTATGTCCTCGGGCTTGGCGAACGGGATGTCCCAGTGGTTCTCCACTATGAGCCCGTGGACGCCCCCCTCCCTGTACCTCTCCCCCTCCTCCACGGCGAAGCGGTAGACTTCCTCGAGGGGCTCGCCCCGGTAGTGGGGAGAGCCGGGCAAGGGCTTGCTGTGGATCACGCCGATTATCTTCTTGGTGCCGGGGCCGAAGATCCGGCCCAAAGCGTCCTCTTTCGGAGGAAACACGCCCATTCAATCGCTCCCCGTCGCCATCTCGGTCAACACGTCCGCCGCCAGCCTTATCATCTTCTCGGCGTTGCGCGCCTTGCGTGGGTGCGGCACGTCTTCGGGCCGGTGCAGGATCTCCGGGACGTGGAACCTCAGCAAGGCCCCCCGTACCCCACTCACCCA
>JBFLXF010000437.1:0-3039 GCA_040757515.1 Actinomycetota bacterium | reverse complement strand
CTCGTTGACCTCGGTTATGGGGATGCGCCCGTCCACGGCGTAAAGACCGCCGCCGACCTCTTCTATCGTCGCCTCACCCTCGTCGAACTCGTCCTGTATCTCGCCGACGATCTCCTCAAGGACGTCCTCTATCGTGATGAGGCCCTCCACGGAGCCCCACTCGTCTATGACGATCGCCATCTGCATCTTGCGTTTCTGGAACTCGCGCAGTATCTCCTCGATGGGCTTGTTCTCGGGCACCACCAGGCAGTCGCGCACGATCTTCTTTATATCGAAGGCCTCGGGGTCGCGGGCGGCGCGCAAGAGGTCCTTGACGTGCACGGCCCCGAGAACGTGATCGAGGTCGCCTTCGTAGACCGGATAACGAGTGTAGCGCCCGAAGATCGCGGCGTCCACCAGCTCCTCCAGCGAGGAATCGGAGCGCAACGCCTCTATGTCGGGTCTCGGGACCATGATCTCGCGCGCCACCGTGTCCCCGAAGTCGAAGACGTTGTTTATGTAGTCGCGCTCCTCGGGGTCGAGCTCTCCGGAGGCAGCCGCGGAGGAGATCATAATCCTCAGCTCCTCCTCGGAGTGGGTCTCCATCTGCTCGCCGAGCCTGATGCCCCACGGCTTGAGCACGAAGTTTGTGGAGGTGTTCACCAGCCACACCACGGGCCGGAACAGGAACATGAATAGCTTGAGCGGGCCGCTGATCCAGAGCGAGACGCCCTCCGCCTTCTGGATGGAGAAGTACTTCGGCGCCTGCTCCCCGAAGACGAGGTGCACATACGTTATCGCCCCGAAGCCGAGCGCGAAGGCCACCACGCTGATGATCCGCTCGTTCTCTATCCCGGCGGAGGCGAGCACAGGCTCTATGAGATGGGCGACCGCCGGTTCGCCGACCCAGCCGAGCCCCAGAGAGGCGACCGTGATACCGACCTGACAGACCGAGAGGTAGGCGTCGAGGTCGCGCAAGGTCTCGTGGACCATGCCTGCCCGGGCACTCCCCTCCTGTTCGAGTTGCACGATGCGCGACTCCCGTACCCGTACCAACGCGAACTCGGCAGCGACGAAGAACCCGTTCAGCGCAACCAGGGCTATAGCTACAAGGAGGCTGAGAGAGGATAAGAGCGGATCTTCCAAACTACTGCGTCACGCCCCCAAGGGGTACGGTTCCGGTGGTCCAGGGAGGTTCGTCCATCGTGTTACGATCCGGATTATACCGCAGCCACTCAAGCGCTACACTTTGGCAAACACTCCCCGCCCCGTTATGATTCGTCTCCGTGTACGCGAGCCGCCGACGCCGACGCCGCAGGCAAAGGATTCTGCTCCTGGCCGGCCTCCTGTTGCTCGCGCTCCTGGCTCTGCTCGCCGCGCTTGCGCTCACGGGGGCAGTAGATTCGGATGAGGCGAAGACGCAGCGCCGGAGCGCGCCGGATGGCCCCCGGGAGGAGCCGGCCGCCGCGCAGGAGAGGACCTCCGGCACGCAGGCGGACGACACGCGGGCGACTCCGGAAGAGGGCCCCGACTCCGTGAAGGCCATCTACCTGACGGCCTACGCCGCCGGCAGGAACCTCGACCTCTACCTGGACCTCCTGGACCGCACGGAACTCAACGCCGTCGTGGTGGACGTTAAGGACGTGACGGGCGAGGTCATGTATCCCTCGAACGTAGATCTGGCGAACGACATCGGGGCCAGACGCAACGTGTTGCCGGACCTGGAAGCCCTCGTCAAGGAACTGCACCGGCACGGCGTCTACGCCATTGCGCGCGTGGCGACCTTCGAGGACGACATCCTGCCCCGGCAGAGACCGGACCTGGCGGTGACCGACTCGGCGACCGGGACGCCGTGGCTGAACTACGCCGGCCAGACCTGGTCCAACCCGTACGAACGCGAGGTCTGGGAATACAACGTCGCGATAGCCAGGGAGGCAGCCGAGGCGGGGTTCGACGAGATCCAGTTCGACTACATCCGCTTCCCCTCCGACGGGCCGATGGAGCGCATTCGGTACGGCGAGGAGACCTACCCCACCCGAGAGGACGCGCTGGCCGCCTTCCTGGAGTACGCCCGGAGGGAGCTAGAGCCCACCGGCGCGAGGATCGCGGCGGACGTCTTCGGTCTCGCCGCGACCGACGACGGGGCCGGGGTCGGCCAGGTCATCCCGAAGCTCGTCCCACATCTGGATGTGATCTGCCCGATGGTCTACCCGTCCCACTTCCCCGCCGGAAGCTACGGGCTCTCCAGCCCTAACGCGGAGCCTTACACGGTCATAGAGAAAGCCATGACGGACTTCGAGCAGGACGTCGAGCGCGCAAACCCGGACGTCGAGATACGTCCCTGGCTGCAGGACTTCGACCTCGGCGCCCCGCCATACGGTCCGCGCGAGATCCGGGCCCAGATCCGGGCGACCTACGACTCGGGGGCCACCGGCTGGTTGCTCTGGAACCCGGCCAATGAATACACCGAAGCAGCGCTCAAACCCGAAGGCCGGGACGATGGATCCGGCCGTTGACGCTCTCTACAACCAGCACGCAAAATGAGAGGCCCGGCCAGAAGCCGGACCTCCACTGGCACCCGGGATGTAAAGCCTCTCTAAGCCAGCCCCTCAGCCTCGTACTCTCTGAGAAAGCCCTCGAAGAGGCGACGGTGACCCTGCTCGTCGCGCAGGATGTCTATGACCATATCCTGCGTGACAGGATCCGCCTCCTCCGTCTCCTCGACGATGCGAGTGTAGAGCTCTATTGCAGAGGTCTCCGCGTCTATGACGCCCTTGATGACATGCACCACGTCGGTCTGCTCCTCGGGAGGCTGGAGCGTGTCCTGGATCGCCTTGAACTCCATCGAGCCCGGCACCACCCCATAGAGATCCTTGATCCTCTGCGCAAACTGCTGCGCGTGCCCAAGCTCCTCCTGGATGTCCTCCTCAAGTGCCTCCTTGATCTCCTGCGCCCTCACACCATCCGGGTTGACCGACTGGCTGACGTAGTTCATCACCGTCTCAAGCTCCGCAAAGTACGCCTGCTTGAGAAGGTCGATGATCTGCTCGCGCTTCTCCG
>JBFLXF010000436.1:0-3042 GCA_040757515.1 Actinomycetota bacterium | reverse complement strand
GACCCTCAGAAGCCATTAGACAGGGATCTCCTTCCCGCAGCAATGCTCGTACGTGCCGGAGGAACAAGGCTGGCGACGACGATGGTATCGGGGCGGGGACACAAATCATGTCTCCTCTTCTCCGGGGCGGAGTCTCGCGACCCCGCTCTTCTGTTCGGCGGCCCGGCCGCCTCCCGCAAGAGGGAGGCCCGAGGCTTTGCGTGCCCGCCTCGCGGCGGGGTTGCCTTTTCGCAGCGCTCTCGCGCCTGCCTGAAGCCAGCGGTAATTGTGTTATCTGAGGCCGCGCCAGTCAAGGTTCCGGCGGACCGTCCGGATCTCTTTCCCGCTCCAGGCGCTTCAGCAACGCCTCGACATACCGGAGTATCTCCCGGGCGGAGCTCCTGTAGACGCCGAAAGGATAACCGTACGGGTCGGCTATCCCTCCGCCGGTCTCGCCCGCCGCGAACTCCGGGAGGGTGTGGATCCTGGCCCGGTACTCCTCGAAGTTTTTGTGGAGCGTCTCCCGATGCCGGGGGGTCATGGCGAGCACGAGGTCGCTCGCCATGATCGCGGCCCTATCTACCTGCCGCGCCCGATGAGCACTTATGTCTATCCCCAGCTCCTCCATCGCGCGGAGCGCCTCGGGGGCCGCGGGCTCGCCGACCAGGGCCGCGGTGCCGGCGCTCCGCGCCTCGAAAGGGAGGCCCGAGTCTCCGGAGAGGGCCTCGAAGATGCCAGCTGCCATCGGGCTGCGGCAGATGTTGGCCGTGCAGACGAAGAGCACGCTTCTCACGGCCCCTATTCTACAGAAACGGGCGAAGGGGACCGGCCGCCGCTTACACGGCCTCGGAGAGAGCCCCGCGCAGCACGCCCGCGTAGCGCCCGGTACGGATGGTTCTAAGCGCCTTTATCTCAACCTGCCTCGCGCGCTCCTGGCTTATGCCCAGGGCCTCGGAGACTTCGCGCAGGGTGCGGGTCTTGCCGCCGTCGAGGCCGTGGCGCATCGCTATGACCCGCGCCTCGCGCTCGGGCAGGGAACCGATGGCCTCAAGTAGCGCGCGCTCCCACTGCCCCACTTCGGCGCGGGCGTAGTCCTCATCACCGCGCTCGTCCGGGAGGAGGTCGCCGATCTCGGACCCGTCGTCGTCCGCGCCTCCCATCCTGGCGTTGATGCTGGAGATGGGCTGGCTCACCTCGCGCAGCCTGCGGGCCTCGGAGGGGTCGATCTCCAGCCTGGCGGCGACCTCCTCCTCGGTGGCGTCGCGCCCGAGCTCCAGGCTGAGGGCGTTCTCGGCCCGCCGCAGGCGATAGATGGAGTCCATGACGTGCGCGGGGAGCCGGACGGAGCGGCCCTGGTCAGCGATGGCGCGGGTGACGGCCTGCCTGATCCACCACGTCGCGTAGGTGGAGAAGCGGTTGCCCATCTCGGGGTCGAACTTCTCGACGGCCCGGATGAGGCCGGCGTTGCCCTCCTGGATGAGATCCTCAAAGGGGACGCCGCGCCCCCGGTACTTCTTGGCGATGGCGATGACGAGCCTCAAGTTCGCCTCTATTAGCCGCCTGCGCGCGTGCCCGTCGCCCTCCCGGACGCGCCGGGCGAGCTCTCGTTCCTCGGCGGCAGTAAGGAGGCGGGTGTCCCGGATCCTGCCGAGATACTGCGTGAGAACGTCGGACATCTCTGTGCTCTCCCCTCTTGCTCAGGCCGCCGGGTGCGAGCCTCCGGCTCGCGGTCCCGCGTGCGTGACGAATCTCTCCAGCACCCGCTCGTCGAGGCTGGACGTTACCCACCAACGCCGCCCGCACGAGGGGCACTCGAGCGCGAGCCGCCGCCTCTCTCCGGCCTCGGCTATGGCCGCCTCCTTGAGTGAGCGCAGGCAGCACCGGGGCATCGCCCAGGCGTAGACCTCGTCCTCGGGCCGCCCCTCCGGGGCCAGCGTGGTGTCCGGCCGCAACGCCTTCCTTCTCTTTCTCACCAGGCCCCCTTTCTCTTCTTCCGGCCCGAAACCCCTAAAGAGCGCGCGAGCCGTATGAGATCCAACCTCAACTCCCGGCTCAGGGCGGCCAGGAGGCGGGACCGCCGGGCTCCGCCTCGTCCGGCCAGCCGGTACGCCTCGACCTCGCGCCTCATCTCCTCGCGGCGCTCCTCGACCGTCTTCGGGTCCAGCATCCATCCGTGCATCCGCGTGCCTCCTCCCCTCCCATCGGGCCGCTCCTTTAGCACTCGCCTCTTACGCGGCTCCTCTGCGCTCCTCTTTCTCGCGCTCCACGAAGGCGCACTCCTCGGGCTCCACCGGCAAGACCGCCTGCCAACCGGCCCCGCAGTACCCGCACTCGAAGGCGTCCTCCGCCTCGCGCGCGCTCCGGCTGCAGCAGGCGGGGAGATCCTGCTGGTAGAAGACCTCCCCTCCCAGCCCGGGGGTCCAGAGCCGCATCGCTACGCCGCCCTTCCGCTGAGGCGACCGATCCAATCGGAGGCCTCCTCGCGCGTCAGCTCGTTGATCCTCTTGCCGACCATCTCCTCGAACTTCGGTATCCCATCCTCGACGACGTCCGAGACGAGCGCCTCCAGGTAGTTGAGCTGCTTGCGGGTCGCCGGCAGCTCGCCCTTGCCCTCCTGCGCCCGGACTGCCTTGCCCCTCCGCTCCTCGACCGGCTCCTCAGGGAGGACCTCCTCGTCTCCGCCGAGCTCCTCGTAGGCCGTCACGCCGACGTTGATCGCATCCCGAAGCGCCCGCGCCTTCGCCCTCGTCTCGGCCATCCGGATCAGGTGCGGAGCTATCGCCCGGTTGACGTTCGCAGGAGAAGCGTCCCCGATGCCGGAGAACTTGCCCTCCTCCGTCCTCACGACCGCCCTGACGATGGCGACCTCGCCGTTCTCGGCCGACGGAATCTGCAACAGCTCCGTCTCGATGCTCCGCAAGCCCCGCGCATGAGCCTCCTCCAACAGGCCCGCATACAACACAAACCGCTTGCCCTGACGCTCGATCATGTACTCCTCGCGCACCGCTATACCTCCTCCGGTGCTTCTACACCAATAGCGCTATCTTCACTGAAATAAGTGAG
>JBFLXF010000435.1:0-3047 GCA_040757515.1 Actinomycetota bacterium | reverse complement strand
TTAACGTGGGACGGATCGCTAACTGGCTCAACGGTGTTCCTACCGCCGTAACTCGGCGCTCCCGATTGGCGGCTCTGGCTCCGGTGAGCTGATCGTGGCTCTCCGGCGAATAAACCAACAGTATCCGCTACGTACTCGAAAGAGGTGTCGTGTTCCGGAGCCTGGCGGTGGGGCCGAAAACCGGGCGTTTGTACCTCTTCGGCAACCGGCCGGGGGGAGAGATCGGGGGCCCGGCCGGCAACAACGGGGAGGAGGCCGCAGTCGTGACGGTCCTGGACCCGGACGATGGACGGGCGCTGCGGAGCGAGACGGTGAGGGAGGATGGAGGTCGAGCCTGGAGCGTCTACCGGGGTGGAGTATCCGCTGACGAGCGCAGGCTGTTCATCGGCTACCACGGCGGCACCACCGGCGCCGATTGGGTCGAGATCACTCCCGACGGCCTGGACCGTTGCCGGAAACGTGTTCCCGCGTATCAGGGATGCATTCCCGCCCACGGAGACGTGGAAGCGTACGGCGACCGTCTCCTGACCGCTACCAGCGACCCGCCGCGGATAGTAGAGACGGGGCGAGAGGGTGAGATCACCCGAGAGTGGGATACGAAGCTCGAAGGAAACCACATGGCGGACTTCGTAGTGGACGACGGCGCCGACCGTCTCTATGCCCTCGGTTCGTGTGGATATACGGGTGGTTTGAGCAGGATAGACCTCGGAACGCGGCAGGTGGAGCCGTTGGTCCCCACACAAGCAGGGCTCGACCGCCCTTCCGAGCGGGAGCGTGCCGTGTGCGGCGAACGGATGGCGCTCGGTACAGGCTCGCTCCTCGTCGTGGGGAAAACGGCGCGGGTCGTACCGCAAGCCGAAATGCCCGGATCGCTGCTCCTGATAGACGGAGATACCAGGATAAAGGTTCGTGCCGTCGATACCCCATCCGAGCCCGTAGACGTGCTCGTCGTCCCGTCCCCTTGACCGAAACGAACCGCGCGACGTGTTCCCTGAGGTCGAGCTCAGTAGCCCTTCCGCAGAAGGCTCGCAAGGGTCTTTGGGTGTTTGAGCAGCTTGAAGACCGAGGCGTCGCCGGTGAAGCTCTCGATTAGGGTCCGGCGCAGTTCGCGGTCCGCCTCGCTGGCCTTGAAGACGGGCTCCAGGAGCCCCAGGTTCGGGAGAGCCTTGACGAGCGCGTGTCCGGAGAGGTATCTCAGGGCCCATCCGCGTCTGAGACCCTTTTCATAGCCGGAGAGGAGCCGCGCGGAGAAGTCTTTGCGGGCGTGGGCCTCGTGTGCCCACGAGGCGGCCAGTCGGCCGCTCTGCATGGCGTAGCCGACGCCCTCGCCGCTGATCGGGTGGATCATACTCCCCGCGTCCCCGGCCAGCATCAGCCCCTGCCCGAACCTCCGGGCACCCCACATGCCCATCTTGAGGGACCAGCTTTTGGGCGGGCCGTCGGGCTCGGCGTCCTCGAGCCACTCCGCGACCGGCTGCTCCCAGAGAAACCGGTCGAAGAGCTGTTGCAGGGTGTGGGGCGAGCGGGGGAGGGTTTCGTTCGTCAGCCCGGCCCCGACGTTGGCCCGTCCGTCGCCGAGGTAGAAGACCCAACCGTAGCCGGCGCCGCGTTCGTTCAGCTCCTTTGTGGCGAAGATGTGGAGGTGATCTTTGTCCGGTCCCGAGACGTTCTTGAAGTACTGGCGGCGGGCCACGGCGTTCTGGTGGGCCTTTCGCTCCCCGACGAGCCCGCCGCCCGATCCGTCGGCCACGATCACCAGCGGGGCCTCGTAACGCGAGGTTTCGCGGTTCGCGGACGCCTCGACGCCCGTCACGTCTCCGGCGGTGGAGCGCAGGACCCCGGTCACGCGCGTGCCGCCGTGGAAGCGCGCCCCGGCGTGGCGGGCCCGTTTGAGGAGCGCGACGTCGGTCTCGAGGCGGGGAATGACGTAGCCGTGGGGCGCATGAAAGGTAGGGGGGACCGGTTGCCTGAAGCTGGCCGTCTGGGTGTGGAGCGCGAAGCCGCGGAACCTGGCGTGTCGGGGCTCGGAGATCCAGTCAGACAGGCCCATCAGCGAGATCTCCGAGACGGTCTGGGGCATCAGGCCATCGCCGCAGGGCTTGTCTCGCGGGAACTCCTGGCGGTCCAGGAGCAACACGTCCAGCCCTGCTCGGGCCGCGTGGTAGGCTGCGGCGGAGCCCGCGGGTCCCGCCCCGACGACTACGATGTCTGCTCTCTCGGTCATGCCCTCCTCTCTTGCGGTTGGATCTCTCGCTCAACGGCGGCCGGAGCGCAGGATGCTCCAGGCCAGATACCCTCCGAGCGCGGTCGCCACCACGAGGCCGAATAGGAAGAAGGGAGCCATTAACCTCTCCCAGCCCGGCGGATGGTAGGCCGCCATGAGCACCGCCGTCCCGCCTATGAAGGCGGCGACGATCACCCCGAGTATCAGCCTGTTGGTCAGGCGTTCCAGACGCTTCAGCACGGGCTCGAAGCCCTCCGGTCGCACGCCGACCTCGACGCTGCCGCGCTCTATCTCCCCGGCTATCCGGCGCAACTGTTGGGGGAGCTCGATCCACAGGTGCGCCGCATCCTGGCTCGCCTGGCTCAATCGCCGCGTCAGAGCCTCCGGCGAGTATCGCCTGAGCACGAGCCGCCGCACGTAGGGCGCGAGCACGGTCGTCAGGTTGAAGTCCGGGTCGAGCTGGGCGCCCATGCCCTCGTTCATGACCGCCATCTTGAGGATCAGGACGAGGTTTGGGGGCAGTTGCAGGCGGTGATGCCTCACGACGGCCATGGCCTCCGAGATCAGCGGCCCCAAGGGGATCTCCCCTAGTGGCAACCCGTAGTAGCGCGAGAGCAGGTGCTCGAGGTCCCGCCGCAGCGCCGCCCGGTCCACCCGCCGGCGCGAGAAGCCCATCTCCAGAAAGACGTCCACCAGCCGGTCGGCGTCCTGGCTCGTTATGGCGAGGAGTAGCCGTGCCAGCTGGCCCTGCGTGCGCTCGTCCACCGTGCCCACCATGCCGAAGTCTATGATCCCGAGCGTGCCATCCTCCTCGACGAAGAAG
>JBFLXF010000434.1:0-3049 GCA_040757515.1 Actinomycetota bacterium | reverse complement strand
TAGCGTTGGGGCAGGGACAGGTCGGGCCCATACCGGTGCCGGCGCTCCTGGCCGTCGCCGTGGCGGTGCTCGGTTGGGTGGTGATGAACTACACCAAGTACGGACAGTACATCACCGGCATCGGCTCCAACGAGGAGGCCGTCCGGCGCGCAGGCGTCAACACCCGCCTCGTCAAGCTCTCGGCCTACATGCTCACCGGCGCGGCCGCGGCCCTGGGCGGCATGATCTACGCCGCCCGCCTTACCTCGGGATCGGCCAACGCCGCCGTCGCGTTCGAGCTCGAGGTCATCGCCGCGGTGGTGCTCGGCGGCACCTCGATCTTCGGCGGCCGCGGCACCATCGTCGGAGCCGTCCTAG
Source organism: Actinomycetota bacterium (assembly GCA_040757515.1). Classification (GTDB taxonomy): domain Bacteria; phylum Actinomycetota; class Rubrobacteria; order Rubrobacterales; family Rubrobacteraceae; genus JBFLXF01. Next base: position 2,692 of record JBFLXF010000434.1, on the reverse strand, counting down.
GCGCCCTCACCATCGCCGTGATAAGCAACGGCCTGATCCTCATGCGGGTCTCCGCCTTCGCCGTCCCGATAGCCCAGGGCCTCGTGCTCCTGCTCGCCATCTGGGCCAACACCAAGGTTTTCGCCCGCCTCGGGGGAGGACGATGACCGAGGTCCAGACGGTGCTCGGCCCTATCCCCGCCGACGAGCTCGGCGTCACCCTCATGCACGAGCACCTCCTCGTGGACGCCACGCCCTGGTTTAAAGAGCCCGAGGAGGCCACGAAGCGCCACCTGGCACGCCGTCCCGTCTCGATCGAGATGCTCGGTGCCCTGCGCAACGACCCGTTCCTGTGCCGGGACAACTGCGAACTGCTCGACGAAGACGCGGCGATCGAAGAGGCGACCCTCTTCTGCCGGGCCGGGGGAGAGACCATCGTCGATCCCACGTGCAGGGGCATAGGGCGGGACCCCAAGGCCTTGCAACGCATCTCGAGGGCGACCGGCCTGAACGTCGTGATGGGGACGGGCTACTACCTCGAACCCTCCCACCCCGAGCACGTCAAGGGGATGAGCGTCGAGGCGATCGCCGAAGAGGCAGAGAGGGACGTCGAGGAGGGCGTGGATGGGGTAAGGGCCGGGATCATAGGGGAGATAGGGATTTCCAAGGACTTCACGGCCGAAGAGGAGAAGGTCCTCAGGGGCGCAGCCCAAGCCCAGGCCCGCACCGGGGTGCCCCTTGAGGTCCACCTGCCCGGTTGGGAGCGGCACGGGCTCCGCGTCTTGGACGCGGTGGAGGAGGAGGGCGGCGATCTCTCCCGCACCGTGCTCTGCCACATGAACCCCAGCGGCGAGGACCTCGAGTACCAGGCCGCCGCGGCGAGTCGGGGCGCCTGGCTGGAGTACGATATGATCGGCATGGACTTCTACTACGCGGACCAGGAGGCCCAGTCTCCCTCGGACGAGGAGAGCGCCCGGGCCATAAGGCGGCTGCGCGACGCCGGGCTCTTGGACCGCGTGCTGCTCTCCCAGGACGTCTTCGTGAAGATACAGCTCGTCCGCTACGGCGGGACCGGATACGCCCACATCCTGGAGCACTTCGTGCCGCGCCTAAAGCGGCACGGCTTCTCGGACAAGGAAATCAGGCAGCTGCTCGTGGAAAACCCGAAGAGCGTCTTTGCGTAGGGGAGCTAGAGAGGAAAGCTACGGCATCGCGCAGGTCGTGAGCGTCAGGGCGTCCTGGGTCACCCCACGCCAACCAGAAGAGCGTCACCAACAAGGGATAGACCAAGACGACCGAGATGCCGATCCGGCTAGGTCTCCAGTCCGAGCGTCGCTCGTATTCCTGAAGGTACACCGATTCGGATAGCGAGACTTCTGCACGTCGGTGAGCAGCTTGTGTTGTTTTCTTCTGTCGGGCGGCTACCCGCACCCCTGCGTCCCAAACCTCTGGCAGGAGACCAGAGTGAGCCATTGCAGCAAGGTGGAGACTAGGATCTACGCCGGCTCTGACGCAAGGGAACGCCTTGAGTCCCAGCCCATAGTACCCACGGCGGCGGAGACCGGCGTGAAGCGACGCGGCGCTATCGGCGCACCTGAATGAGGGGCCAGAAACGCTACTGGGCCACGAGGAACCGCTGTACTTACTCGCCGCGTCACTTTTGGGTTGGACTCTTGCAAACGTTTACGTAAACCTTTACACTGCCGCAGGATGAAGGTACGAAAGGTCGACGAACCGCTTAGGGTGAGCGCTACCAGGATAATTTCATCAAGACACTTCCCGGACCCATGAGGGAGGCAAGGGCTTTGGGACGTCGTCGTACCGCCGAGCGTTGGGATAGGGTTCTCGTCCTTCGAGCCATCTCTGCGGGGATAGAGCTTTATCGCTACAACGACAGCGACAGCGCCCTACAGAGGACGTTGGTCCAGTCGTTAGGAGCGCGGCCATTCTTGGTGAGGCTTGGTGGCGAGTACGGAGGCGTGGGGTGACCCCCGTAACCATAAAGGACGTAGCCCGACGGGCCGGCGTGTCCACGGCTACAGTCTCGCGGGTCCTGAGCGGGAAGGACTTTGTGAGCGAGCAGATGCGAGAGCGAGTTCTCGCTGCGGTCGAGCGGCTCGGGTATCGACCGAACGCGCTGGCTCGGGCGCTCAGGGAGGAGAACACGAAGACCCTCGGGCTGGTGATCGGCAACGTGATGAACCCCTTCTTTACGACGGTCGCGCGGGCCGTCGAAGACGCCGCCAGGGAACGCGGATACACCATGCTGTTAGGGAACGTGGACGAGGACCCGGGCAAAGAGGAATCTTACCTTCGCGTCCTCCTGGAGAAGCGGGTGGACGGGATCATCATAAGCCCAGCGCGCGCGGAGTCGCCGCACTTGGCCAAGGTGGTCTCGGAAAGGGTGCCGGTGGTGTTCGTGGACCGGTCGGTCGAAGGCATCGGCGCCCCCGTGGTCAGGGCCGACGGGCGTCGCGCAGTAAATCAGCTGGTCCGGTACTTGGTGAGCATGGGGCACAAGAGGTTGAGCATAATCTCCGGGCCGCCTGACGTCGTCTCTGGCAGGGAGAGGCTCGACAACTTCGTCGCAGCCGCGGCCGAACATGGTGCGCCGGTCGATCCCGAGTACGTGAAGATCGGAGACTTCCGCCGGCAGAGCGGGATGGACGCGATGCGGGAGCTTTTGCGCCTCGGTTCCCGTCCCACTGCCGTCT
>JBFLXF010000433.1:0-3065 GCA_040757515.1 Actinomycetota bacterium | reverse complement strand
CTTCGGCTTCGGGGGCGCCTTCGCGGTGATCTACTCGGTCCAGGGTGCGGGCGGCTACCAGCTCTTCGGGCGGGCCCCGGCTCCGGTCCTCGACGTGAAGCAGCGCCTCGCGGACTTCCGGGACTCCATCGTCTTCCCGCGGCCCGGCGACATCTGGAACTACCGGCGCATAGACCGGGAGGAGTACGACCGGATCGAGGCCGAGGTCGAGGAGGGGACCTTCCGGTACCGCATCCGGCCCTTCACCTTCCACCCGGACCGCTTCCTCGAGGACCCGCACGCGTACAACAAAGAGATCCTGGGGGTGCTCTATGGCGATTAGGGTCAGGCAGCCGGGGCTTCTCACCACCGTGCAGGACACGGGCCGCTTCGGCGAGTACGCCATCGGGATGCCGCCCTCGGGGGCGATGGACCTCTTCTCCTACCAGGTTGGCAACTACCTGGTAGGCAACGAGGAGGGAACGGCGGGGCTGGAGATCACCTACCTCGGCCCGGAGCTTGAGTTCACCGAGAGTGCCGTGGTCGCCGTTACCGGCGCGGAGATGCCGCCGAAGGTGAACGGCGAGGAGGCCCCGACCTGGGAGGTCTTCGCCGTCGGGGAGGGTGATGTCCTCTCCTTCGACTACCTGCGGGGCGGGGCGCGGGCGTATTTGGCGGTGGCGGGCGGCATAGACGTGCCGGTCTTCATGCACAGCCGCTCGACGTACACCCTGATCGGGCTCGGCGGCCACGAGGGACGCGCTCTGAAAGAGGGCGACGAGCTGAGGGTCGGCGAGGCGGGCGACCGCTCCGACCGCGTGGGCCGGCGCGTGGACGACGCCCACATCCCGGCTTTCTCGCGCGAGACGGAGCTGCGGGTGATCATCGGGCTCGCCTCCTACCGGCTCACCGAGGAGAGCCTGGAAGAGTTCCTCAGCGTCGAGTGGACCGTCACCCCGGACGCCGACCGCGTCGGATACCGCTACCGGGGCGGAGAGCTGAAGTTCGTGCCTCGCGAGCAGCCCCCTGGCGCGGGGAGCGACCCGGCCAACGTCGTGGACTTCGGCTATCCCGTGGGCTCGATCCAGGTGCCCGGCGGGGTCGAGCCTATCGTGCTCATGAACGACGCCGTAACCGGCGGAGGATACGCGACCATCGGCACCGTCATAAGCGTGGACCGGGACCGTCTCGCCCAGACCAAGACCAACGACAAGACCCGCTTCCGGTCCGTGGGCCTCGATGAGGCGCTCAGGGCGCGCCGGGAGAGACGCGAGCACCTGGCACAGATAAAGGAGGCGTTGAGGTAACGCATCAGGCATCGGCAAGGCCTTATGACCTGAAACCTGCAGCCTGAGGCCCTGGACCTCAGCGACGACCGAAGGGAGGCGCGATGCAGATAGACCTCAACTGCGACATGGGGGAGAGCTTCGGGCCCTGGAAGATGGGCTTCGATGAGGAGATGATGCGGCACATCTCCTCTGCGAACATCGCCGGCGGCTTCCATGCCGGCGACCCGACGACGATGCGCAAGACCGTTGCGCTCGCGAGGGAGAACGGGGTCGCCGTCGGCGCCCACACCGGCTACCGGGACCTCGTGGGCTTCGGACGGCGCGAGATAGCGATGCCTCCCGAGGAGGTGCAGGACGAGCTGATCTACCAGCTCGGCGCCTTGCGCGAGTTCGCCCGCTACCACGGGATGGAGGTCCAGCACGTCAAGCCACACGGCGCGCTCTACATGGTCGCCGCCCGCGATGAGGGGCTCTCGCGCGCCATCATTGAGGCGATACAGAGGGTCGATCCGGCGCTCGTCCTCTACTGCATGGAGGCGTCGGTCACCTACGAGGTGGCGAAGGAGATGGGCCAGCCGGTCGCGGCGGAGTTCTTCGCCGACCGCGAGTACAACGACGAGGGCCAGATCGTCTTTACCCGCGCCGTGACCGAGGAACTGGACCCCGAGCAGGTCGGCGAGCGGGTCGTCCGGGCCGTCACCGAGAAGAGAGTGAAGACCGAGACCGGACGCGAGATAGAGGTCGTCTGCGACTCTGTCTGCGTCCACGGCGACACCCCCGGGGCGGTGAGGCTCGCCGAGGCCATCGTCAAGAAGCTGCGGGAGAACGGTATCGAGATACGGCCCCTTGGCCGTGCGGAGCAGAGGGTCTCCTAGAGAGGGAGGAGAGAGACTTGGCGAAGACCGTGAAGGCCCAGTTGCCCGGCACCTTCTACCGGCGGCCCGACCCGGAGAGCGACTTCTACGTGAACGAAGGCGACACCGTCTCCGCGGGCGACACCGTCGGGCTCATAGAGGTGATGAAGTCGTTCCACGAGGTCAAGGCCCAGGAGGGGGGCACGGTCTCGAGGTTCCTGGTCGAGAACGAGGAGGCGGTGGACGTCGGGCAGGACGTCCTGGAACTGGAGTAGCTCCACAAAAGAGCCTGCGCCATCCGTAGAAGGGGCGGCGGGCCGGTAGCCCGCCGGGAAAGGAGCGCCGCATGACAGAGACGGCAGAGCGGTACGTGGGCAAAAGCGTCCGGCGCAAGGAGGACCCGGCGCTCCTGACCGGGCACGCCAGCTTTACCGATGACATAAGGCTGCCGGGGATGCTGCACGCCGCCGTCCTCCGCAGCCCTCACGCCCACGCGAGGATACGGTCCGTAGACGCCTCTGCGGCCCGGGAGCGGCCCGGCGTCGTCGCCGTCTTTACCGGTGAGGATCTGGCGGACGAGTGGGCGATAGGCATCCCTTGCGGCTGGCCCGTCACGGAGGACATAAAGATGCCGGACCATTGGCCGCTCGCCCGCGGCGAGGTCAACCACGTCGGGGACGGCGTGGCGGTCGTGGTGGCGACCGACCGCTACCGGGCGCAGGACGCCCTCGAGTACATCGAGGTGGACTACGAGCCGCTGCCCGCGGTTGTCGACGCGGAGAGGGCGCTCGAGGACGGTGCCCCGCTCGTGCATGAGGAACTCGGAACGAACCACTGCTACACCTGGCCGCTCGCCACCGGCGACATAGACGCCGCCTTCGCGGAGGCCGACGTGGTCGTGCGGGGCCGCTACGTTCAGCAGCGCGTGATCCCGAGCGCCATA
>JBFLXF010000432.1:0-3071 GCA_040757515.1 Actinomycetota bacterium | reverse complement strand
ACCTCGTCGGTCACGCCGACCCGGTGCGCCCACTCGGCTCCCGAGAGGGTCGTCGGCACGGCGACGTGCCGCGGGTACCTCAGCTCCCTGGCAACGGCTTTGGTACCGTCTATCACGCTGCCACCGCCGACACTCACGAGCAGGCCTACCCCCCGCGCCGCCTCCGCCGCCCGCTCTACGGCGCTCCCCGGCGTGTGCTGGCCCATCTCCGCGAAGGTTCCGGCGTGCCTCTCGCCGAGCAGGGCCTCGACGCGGCGCACCAGGTCCGTCTCTTCGTTCAGGGTGCGCCCGGTTACGACGAAGGCCCGGTCCGCGGACCGGGCCTCCTCGCGTATCTCGCTCAGGCTCCCCGCGCCGAAGTGAACCCTCTCGGTCGACAGGAAGATGTGGGTGCCGCGTCTCACGGCCCTATAGTAACGCCGCCTGTCAAAGTCTCGCTACACCCGGCTCGCGACGAGGGCCTCGGCCTTCTCGGCGATCCTGCGCCCCAGGTACCTGGCGGCGTCGAGCTCGGCCTCGCCCGGCCCCTCGCCGTTCAGCGGGTCGGTGCTGCTCGCCCCATACGGGTTGCCCCCGGCCTCGAAGACGCTCTGGTCGGTGTAGCCGGGCGGCACGACGATCGCACCCCAGTGCATAAACACGTTGTACATGCTCAAGAGGGTGCTCTCCTGCCCGCCATGCGCGTTCTGGGCGCTGGTAAATCCGGTAACGACCTTGTCCGCGAGCTTGCCCTCCGCCCACAGCGGCCCCGTCGTGTCCAGGAACTGCTTGAGCTGCGCCGAGACGTTACCGAAGCGCGTCGGCGTCCCGAAAGCGTAGGCGTCGGCCCACTCCAGATCCTCCAGCGTAGCCTCCGGCACATCCTGCGTCTCCAGCGCGTGGTCATACCAGCCCTTGTTGCTCTTTATGGCTTCCTCGGGCGCAAGCTCCCTGACCTTGCGGAAGCGTACCTCCGCCCCCGCCTCCTTCGCGCCCTCCTCTATCGCACGGGCCAGCCGGTAGACGTTGCCCGTGGCGCTGTAGTAGATCACCGCTACCCTCGCCATTGTACTCCTCTCTGCTATACTCTCCACAACAAAGCGGACGCGAGTCCGCTTTCGACGCAAGAGGCTATCGCGGTAGACTGGAGGTGTCAAGGCTCTCCGGGGATGGAGATTCTGGTACGAGAAGGGACTAGAGGGACGGGGTGGCGGCTGGACCACCTGGGGCGTGAGGCTCCGGCGGGCATTGAGCGGAGCGACGCGGCGCGCAACCGGCGGCGCATAGTCGAGGCTGCGCGGCGGCTCTTTGACGAGCGCGGGGTGTGCGCGGTAAGCATGGAGGAGATCGCGCGCGAGGCCGGGATCGGGAAGGGCACGCTCTACCGGCGCTTTCCGCACAAGGGCATGCTCTGCGAGGCGCTGCTCGACGAGCCCACCCGGCGACTGCAGGAGGAGACGATGCGGGATCTGGCCGATCCGGGTTCCGGAGCCCTGGAGAAGCTCGACCGTTTTCTCCTGCGGCTCGTGCGCTTCACCGAGGAGAATTTGGACCTACTCTACGGGGGTCACGAGCCCCTTTCGGGAGAGGCTCGCGTCGCCTACTACTCGCACCCGGCCCACCACTGGCGCCGCTGGACGGTATTGGGGCTCCTGAGGGCGGCGCAGAGAGAGGGGACGCTCGATGAGGATCTCGACGTGGAGTATCTCTCCGAGGCGCTGCTAGCGCCGCTTGAGGTGGACCTCTACTACTACCAGCGGCGGGTCCAGGGCATACCGGCGGAGAGGATCGGGGCCGGGCTCAGGTCGCTCGTGCCCGATCGTCGCAAGTAACAGGTAAGAGGAGGAATCCATGGAGCTTGGCGGACTGCACCACGTGACGGCGGTAACGACACGGGCAAAGGAAAACGTGGAGTTCTACACCCGCGTCCTCGGCATGCGGCTCGTAAAGAAGACCGTAAACCAGGACGACGTCTCGGCCTACCACCTCTTCTATGCGGATGAGATCGGCAGCCCCGGCACCGAGGTAACGTTCTTCGACTGGCCGCACCTGCGCGTCGCCCCGAACCACGCCGGCGCAGGCGAGGTCTCCACGACCGAGCTTCGCGTCCGGGGACGTGAGGCGCTCGAGTACTGGGCTCAGAGGCTGCGGGATCACGGCATCGAGCACGGCGGCATAAGAGGCGACGGACGCCCGCACATAGCCTTCACCGACCCTGAGGGCCAGCGCCTCCGGCTCGCCGACGACGCGGGCGGCGGCGTGGAGGGCGGCATTCCGTGGAGAGAGAGCCCCATCCCGCCCCGGTTCGCGATACGCGGTCTCGGAGCCGTGGACCTCACCGTACGCGAGGCCGCCCCGACGGCGTGGGTCCTCGTCGAGGTGCTCGGCTTCCGCCTGGCGGCGGAGCATAGAGAGAACGGAGCGCGGATTCTGGTGTACGAGGTCGGTCCGGGAGGCCCGGGCGCCGAGGTGCGAATCGTGGAGAGACCCGATGCGCCGTGGGCGCATCTCGGGCGCGGCGGGGTGCACCACGTGGCGTTCCGGGTGTCCGACGCCGAGGAGCAGAGAGAGTGGCGGGAGAGGATCCGGAGGTCGGGTCTTGGGGTCACGCTCCAGATAGACCGCTACTACTTCCGCTCCATCTACTTCAGAGAGCCCGGCGGGGTGCTCTTCGAGATCGCCACCGACGGTCCCGGCTTCGCCACCGACGAGGACCCCGACCACCTCGGCGAGCGCCTCTCGCTCCCACCGTTCCTGGAGAGCCGCCGGGAGGAGATCGAGGCGCGCCTGGAGCCGATACCGGCCGGATAGAGAGGTTTGGCGAGGCGAACAAACCGGAAAAAACGTCTTCTACGGAAGGCAACCAAGAGGAGGAGAGATGCGTAATCTGGCAGCGGTCGTACTGAGGCTGGTTGTCGGCGGGTTCCTTGCCGGACACGGAGCGCAGAAGCTGTTCGGGTCGTTCGGGGGTCCCGGAATCGAGGGAACGTCCGGCTTCATGGAGTCGCTCGGCCTCAGGCCCGGCAAGCCGTGGGCCGTGCTCGCCGGGCTCTCGGAGTTCGGCGGCGGAACCCTGACCGCGCTCGGCCTGC
>JBFLXF010000431.1:0-3076 GCA_040757515.1 Actinomycetota bacterium | reverse complement strand
CGATCAGAGGAGGCACTGCCTTGGATCTCGACCTCATGCGGGAGCTATCCGTCAAGACGGACTCGAAGATCGTGCTCCTCGTATTAGATGGCCTGGGCGGTCTGCCGATGGAGCCCGGCGGCCCGACGGAGCTCGAGGCTGCGAGCACCCCGAACCTCGACCGGCTCGCCGCCGCATCCGACCTCGGCCTCAGCAGGCCCGTCGCCGCAGGCGTGAGCCCGGGAAGCGGACCCGGGCACCTCGGCCTCTTCGGCTACGACCCGCTGCGCTACAGGGTCGGCCGAGGCGTCCTGAGCGCCCTCGGCGTCGGCTTCGACCTCGGAGAGAACGACCTCGCCGCCCGCCTCAATTTCGCCACCAAAGACGGGGCCGGCAAGATCTCCGACCGCCGCGCGGGCCGCATCTCCTCTGAGAAGGGCGCGGAGCTCGTAAGGATGCTCGACGAGGGGGTGGAGATCGAGGGCGTCGAGACCTTCGTGATCCACGAGAAGGAGTACCGGGCCGTCGCCATCTTCCGGGGCGAGGATCTCTCCGACGCTCTGGCAGACTCCGACCCGCAACGCACCGGCCTCGAGCCGCTGCCCGTCAAGCCGACCGACGGCTCAGCCGAGGCGCATAAGAGTGCGCAGATAGCCAACGCTTTTGTAGAGCGGGCGAACGAGATCCTCGCCGATCAGCACCCGGCCAACACCGTCCTGATGCGCGGCTTCGGGATGCACCCGGCGCTGCCCTCCTTCAAGGAGACCTACAGGCTGGATGCAGCCGCCATCGCCTCCTACCCGATGTACAAGGGCCTCGCCCGCCTCGCGGGGATGGACCTGAAGAAAGAAGGTGAAGGGATCCCGGGTGAACTGGATACGCTGGAGGCGAGTTGGGAGAGTCACGATTTCTTCTTCGTCCACATAAAGCCCACCGACGCAGCGGGCGAGGACGGCGACTTCGAGCGGAAGCGCGCCGTCATAGAGGAAGTAGACGCCCTGCTGCCGCGGGTTCTCGGCCTCGGCCCGCACGTGCTCGCGATCACCGGCGACCACGCCACGCCGGCGAAACTCAAGGCACACTCCTGGCACGGCGTCCCCTTCCTGCTCCACTCACCGTACACTACCCCGACCGCCGAGAGGTTCGGGGAACGGGCGTGCGCGGGCGGCGTCCTCGGCGTCTTCCCGGCGCAGGAGATCATGGGCCATCTCATGGGCCACGCCCTAAAGCTGAACCGCTACGGCGCCTGAGATCGGGATAGAGGCCCGTACCCGAAGAGAGCGCCTCGCCGCACTGGAGCGCGAAGTGGTCTCCTGCCGCCTGTGCCCGCGCCTGGTGGAGTGGCGCGAGCGGGTGGCGCGTGAGAAGAAGGCGGCCTACCGCGACGAGGACTACTGGGGCCGCCCGGTGCCCGGCTTCGGCGACCCAGAGGCGCGCGTGGTGGTGCTCGGCCTCGCGCCGGCGGCCCACGGCGCGAACCGCACCGGACGCCTCTTTACGGGGGACCGTTCCGGAGACTTCCTCTTCGCCGCGCTCCACCGCACCGGCTTCGCCAGCAAACCCGTCTCGCGCCACAGGGAAGACGGGTTGCGTCTGCGGGGAGCCTGGATCACGGCGACAGTCCGGTGCGCGCCGCCGCAGAACAGACCTGCCCCCGCCGAACGTGACGCCTGCCTCCCCTATGCCGCACGTGAGCTCGACCTGCTGAACACCCGCGTGGTCGTCTGTCTCGGCGCCTTCGCCTGGGACGCGGCGCTCAGGCTCTACGGCGCACGCCCGAAGCCGAAGTTCGCCCACGGTGCCGCATACGTTGCGAAAGACTCCGTCCTCCTCGGGTGCTACCACCCCTCGCAACAGAACACCTTCACCGGCGTACTCACGCCTGCTATGCTCGACGCCGTCCTCCTGCTGGCACGTGAGCTGGCCGGATACGACAAACATCATCGGCTAGAATAGGTGCGTGCCGGAACGTGCGGTGAGCCTCTGATGCGCCTCCCTGCGATGCTGCGGGTCGCTTCCGTGCTGCTCGCAGCGCTGCTGCTCGGCGCATGCTCGGGTGAGACCGGCGACGGTTCGGGGAGCCCTCACGTTACCTCCGGCGAGACGACCTTTCGAGAGGGCACGCTCGCCGTTGCGGATACCGGCGAGGACACGGCGGGGGCCACCATCCCGGAGAACACCACCGGGCAGGCGGGGTCGCCATCAGAGGTTCTGTTGCGTCTCGAGGGAGACCCGAAGACCGGCTTCGCCGGCCTCTGCTCCGCAGGCGGTCAGGAGAGCGTGCTCAGTGGCAGCGTTCCTAAACGCTTCAGCTTTGACCTAAACGGGGGACAGCTCGCCTGCCGCATCGAGAAGCGCGGAGGCGGCAGGCTCAGGGTCGTCCTCGTCGCGGGCGACAGCACCCGCTCCGTGCAGCAGACGAACGCCCCCCGCGGCGTCATAAACGTCTCCTACTCGGCGAATCAGGGAGGGTGAGATGGGAACAGAGATGCCGAGCCGCGAAGATGCCTGGAGGCTTCTGTGCGAGTGGACCGAGAGCGACTCGCTGCGCAAGCACATGCTCGCCGTAGAGGCGGCGATGCGCGCCTACGCCCGGCGCTTCGGCGAAGACGAGGAGCGGTGGGGCATAACCGGCCTCCTGCACGACATGGACTACGAGAGGCACCCCACTCCGGCCGAGCACCCGACCGTCGGCGTGCGGGAGCTGGAGAGGCGGGGCTACCCCGAGGACGTGCGCCGGGCGATTCTCGGACACGCCGACTACCTCGACACCCCGCGCGACACCCTCATGGCGAAGACCCTATATGCCGTGGACGAACTCAGCGGCTTTATCACGGCGGTCGCGCTCATGCGCCCCGACCGCCTCGAGGGGCTCAAGGCGAAGAGCGTCCGCAAGAAGATGAAGCAGAAGTCCTTCGCCGCCAGCGTCGACCGTGAGGACATCATCCGGGGCGCCGAGGAGCTCGGCGTGGACCTCAGCGAGCACATAGAGTTCGTCGCCGAGGCCATGCGCGAGCGGGCCGACGCGCTCGGCCTGGAGCCGCAGAGGGTTTAGAAAGCCCCGAACGTTCCTGCTAGGATGGCCGGCATGGTCAGG
>JBFLXF010000430.1:2515-3087 GCA_040757515.1 Actinomycetota bacterium | reverse complement strand
TTAGATCACGATCTGAGCTCGCTCCGTGAAAAGGCGAATGCTCATCCCATGATGGTGGGTCTGGACCTGGCTTCGACCAGCTCAGAGTTGACCGAGCCGACCCTGCTGCCGGCTTTAGGAGAGGAGCGTTGCCGGGTAGCCGCTCTCGACTATGGCGTGAAGGGTTCGATCTACAGGGAGCTTCGCATTCGCGGCGCCTCCGTTATGGCGATGCCCGGATCGGTAAGTCCGCAGGAAATCCTGGATACTGAGCCGGACGGCGTGTTCATATCCAATGGACCAGGCGACCCGGCGGCGCTACGGGAGGCGGTAAAGACCCTTGAGCCTGTTCTCGGCGAGGTGCCGGTCTTCGGGATCTGCCTCGGGCACCAGTTGCTCGGGCTGGCGCTCGGATGTGAGACGTACAAGATGCCGTTCGGACACCACGGGGCGAATCATCCGGTACGGAATTTGAAGACGGGGAGGATCGAGATCACGAGCCAGAACCATGGCTTCGCCGTACGCGAGGAGACGCTGCCCGACGGAGTAGAGCTCACCCACAGGAACCTATACGACGGAACGGTAGAGGGTAT
>JBFLXF010000430.1:0-2505 GCA_040757515.1 Actinomycetota bacterium | reverse complement strand
TTCGGGCTACCTCTTCGATGAGTTCGTCGGCAGGATCTCGAAGGCCCGGGCGAGGTAGACCATGCCGCGTCGCGACGACATAGACAGCATCCTGATCGTGGGCTCCGGCCCGATTGTGATCGGGCAGGCCGCCGAGTTCGATTACTCGGGCACCCAGGCGTGCCGCGCGCTGCGCGAGGAGGGCTATCGCATCATCCTCGTAAATTCGAACCCGGCGACGATCATGACCGACCCCGAGTTCGCCGATGTCACATACGTCGAGCCTCTGACGGCGGAGGCGGTCGCGGAGATCATCCGTCGCGAGCGCCCCGACGCGCTCCTCCCTACCCTCGGCGGACAGACCGCTCTGAACCTCGCCATCGAGTTGCACGAGGCGGGGGTGCTAGGCGACTACGGAGTCGAGCTGCTCGGCGCAAACGTGGACTCCATCCGCAAGGCGGAGGACCGCAAGCTCTTCCACGACGCGATGGAGCACATCGGCCTCAAGGTCCCCCCGAGTCGCACCGTCAAGAGCGTCTCCGAAGCCGAGGAACTGGCCAAAGAGATTGGATTCCCTCTCATCATCCGTCCGAGCTTTACTCTAGGCGGCAAGGGCGGCTCCGTCGCTCATGACCCCCGCGAGCTGAAGCGGGCCGTTCTCGACGGTCTCGACGCCTCCCCCGTGGGCAGCGCCCTCGTCGAGAAGAGCGTCGCCGGCTGGAAGGAGTTCGAGCTCGAGGTCATGCGGGACCTCGCCGATAACGTCGTCATCGTCTGCTCCATCGAGAACGTGGATCCCATGGGCATCCATACCGGCGACTCCGTCACCGTCGCCCCCGCCCAGACCCTCTCCGATAGGCAGTATCAGGCCCTACGTAGCGCTTCTATCCGCATAATACGTGAGATTGGGGTAAGCACGGGGGGATCGAACATTCAGTTTGCGGTAGACCCGGAGAGCGACGAGTTCTACGTGATCGAGATGAACCCGCGGGTCTCGCGCTCGAGCGCGCTGGCGAGCAAGGCGACGGGCTTCCCTATAGCCAAGATCGCGGCGAAGCTCGCGGTGGGGTATACGCTGGACGAGATCCCAAACGACATAACCGGTGCGACTCCGGCCTCCTTCGAGCCGGCCCTCGACTATGTGGTAACCAAGATACCGCGCTTCGCCTTCGAGAAGTTTCCCGGCGCCACATCGAGGCTCACCACCAGGATGCATTCGGTCGGCGAGGTTATGGCCATAGGCCGGACCTTCACCGAGAGCCTGATGAAAGCTATAGCTTCGCTAGAGATCGACGGTCGCGACGTACAAGCGAGGCTGGAGGAGCCTACGCCGTACCGCATCTTCGCGGTACTCGACGCCCTGCGCGCCGGGATGGACATACGGGAGATCTATGAGCTGACCTCCATAGACCCGTTCTTTATCGCGTCGGCGGCGAGGATCGTGGCGGCGGAGGGTTCGATCTCTAGCGATGGCGAGATGGAGCGGGATCAGCTTCGCGAGCTGAAGCGCCTGGGCTTGACCGACGAGGCGCTCGCCGCGTCCTGCGGCACCTCGACGGAGGTGATACGAGGAGTGCGGCGTGCCCTGGGCGTATATCCGACCTACAAGTCGGTAGACACCTGCGCCGGGGAATTCCCGGCGAGAACACCCTACTACTACTCTACCTACGAGGATGAGGATGAGGTCGAGCGCGGAGAGAACCCATCCGTCGTCGTGCTCGGCAGCGGGCCCAACAGGATCGGGCAGGGCATAGAGTTCGACTACGCTTGTGTCCACGCCAGCTACGCCCTGCGCGAGAGCGGCTACGACGCCGTGATGGTCAACTCCAACCCCGAGACCGTCTCCACGGACTACGACACCTCGACGCGCCTCTACTTCGAGCCGCTCACCGCCGAGCACGTCCTGGAGGTCGTGCGGCGCGAGAGACCGGAGGGCGTTATCCTCCAGTTCGGAGGCCAGAGTCCCCTAAAGCTCGCCCGCGAGCTGGAGAAAGCGGGCGTAAAGATACTGGGCACCTCCCCCGACGCGATAGACCTCGCCGAAGACCGCTCCCGGTTCGGGAAGCTGCTGGAGGAGCAGGGCATACCCCACCCGCGCTTCGGCGTCGCCTTCACTCCAGCGGAGGTTCGACGCGTGGCCCGCGAGCTCGGCTACCCGGTCGTCGTGCGCCCCTCATACGTGCTCGGCGGCAGAAGAATGGAGATCGTCTACAACGACGAGGACCTGGACCTCTACCTCAGAACGAGCGCGGACGCCAGCGCCGAGCACCCGACCCTCGTGGACAAGTTCAAGGAAGACTACGTCGAGGTAGATGTGGACGCCGTCTCGGACGGGGAGGACGTATACATCGGCGGTATCATGGAGCATGTTGAGGAGGCGGGGGTTCACTCGGGGGACTCCTCGTGTGTTACGCCGCCGATAACGCTGCCGCGGTCGCTGCTGGAGAGGATAGAGGACTACACCCGGCGTCTGGCGTTGAGTATTGGGGTCGTCGGGTTGATGAACGTGCAGTACGTGGTGCGGGG
>JBFLXF010000429.1:0-3089 GCA_040757515.1 Actinomycetota bacterium | reverse complement strand
CGGCGATGGACTTCATCCACGGCTGGTTCGAAGCGCGGGGGCTGGAGGCGATCCAGTACCGGGGCGCGGGGCCTCGCGGAGACCTGACCGCTCTGGTGGTGCGGGTGGGCTCCGGAGAGCCCAGGATACTCCTCCACGGTCACGTGGACGTGGTGCCGGGCGAGGATGAGCAGTTCGAGCCTCACGAGGAGAACGGCGAGCTCTATGGTCGCGGCGTCTACGATATGAAGGGCGCTCTGGCGGCGATGATGCACGCGATCGAGGACCTGAGCATCGTAGGGTGCGACGCCACGGTGGAGCTGCTCATAGTTCCGGACGAGGAGGGTGACCACAGCGGGACGACCGGGGCGGAGATTCTGATCCGCAACGGCCACGTGGGGGACTTCCTTATTACAGGCGAGCCCACGGACTTCCATATCGGTACCCAGGCGAAGGGGGTCCTTGACCTGCGTGTCACGCTGCGCGGCAGGAGCGCTCACGGCTCCCAGCCCTGGCTCGGCAAGAACGCCGTGCTGCTGGCCTACGAGCACTTCAAGAGGATCACGCAACTCCCCTTCGCCAGCGAACGCTCCGACCTGTTCCCGTATCCGAGCGTGAATCTCGCGCGCATCATCGGCGGCGACGTCATTAATCGCGTCCCCGACCGCTGCACCTACGACCTGGATATCCGCTACCTTCCAGGCCAAGATCCGGGCGAGATCGTGCGCCAGGTCCGGTCCATAGACCTCCCCGCCGAAGCAGAGGTCCTCTTCTGCCGCGAACCAACCTACGTCTCCCGACGCAACCCCTACGTCAAGATGTTGCGCGAGGTCGCCGCCCGCCACTACGGTGGCAACCCCGTCGGCGTCGGGCGCCACGGCGCCTCCGATGTCGTCTACTTCCAGCGCGCCGGCGTCTCCGGGGTCGAGTTCGGTCCCATCGGCGGCGGCCACCACGGTCCCAGAGAGTACGTCGTCTCCGACTCCCTGGAGAGCTACCGGCAGATGCTCGTGCAGTTCATACAGATCGTTGGACGTAACGGAAAAAGACGCTATTAAATCGTATTTGCTACCATTAGTAGCGCCTTGAAAGTATCGTCTTGCACGGTTATATTGCACACAGGTAACGGGCAGAAAGGGCTGGTTTGGCGCTGAGCGTATTGCAGCAGGGAATGTCATACGGTACGGCCTACCTGTACGTTGGCGCCTTCATGCTGCTAATCACGGGTTTCGTGGCGAGCGTGCTGGTGGTGGCGCGTTTGATCTCCCCGAGTCGCCGCTCACGGACCAAGGCCCAGAGCTACGAGACCGGCGAGACCAGCGTAACCGATCCCTGGCGGCCGTTCCCGGTCCGCTACTATGTTTTCGCGTTGCTTTTCCTGATCTTCGACGTGGAGGCGGCCTTTCTCTATCCTTGGGCGGTCATCTACGAGCAGTTAGGTCTCTACGGGTTTGTGGAGATGGTCATCTTCGTGGTGATACTGGGCGTGGGCCTTGTCTACGCCTGGAAGAAGGGGGCCCTCAAATGGGTGTGATGCAGCAGTTCGACAAGCCGAACGTCCTAACGACGAGCTCGGACAAGCTCTTCAACTGGGCGCGCAAGAACTCGCTGTGGCCGCTGCAGTTCGGCCTCGCGTGCTGCGCCATAGAGATGATGAGCACCGGCATGGCGCACAACGACCTCGACCGCTTCGGGGCCGGGTTCTTCAGCGCCTCGCCGCGGCAGGCGGATGTTATGATAGTCTCTGGCACCGTCTCGACCAAGATGGCCGAGCGGATGACGAGGCTCTACGAGCAGATGCCCGAACCCAAGTGGGTCATCGCGATGGGCGCGTGCGCCATCTCTGGGGGACCGTTCCTCGACGGCTACTCGGTGCTGATGGGGGCGGACAGGGTCATACCGGTAGACGTGTATGTGCCGGGATGCCCGCCCAGGCCGGAGGCTCTAATCTTCGGGATCATGACGCTCCAGAAGAAGATCGAGCGTGACCAGCAGGTCGGCTACGAGAAGCCTCGTCCGGCGCTGGTGGACGACGAAGGCAACATCATGGAGTATCTGCCCGAGCGAGAGTACACGCAGATAAGCGAGGGCAAGGCGCCGCGCTTCAAGGGCATCAAGCCGCTCAAGCGCACCTACGTCTTCGAGCGCAAGGGGATGCCGCCGGGACCGCAGACGGATGTAGGCTGGATCCCTCTCGAAGTCAGGGAGAGGCTCGCGGGGCAGGAGCGGGCCAGGCAGGCCGCCGGGGGCAACGGTGGCTCCGGGAAGAAGGAGGATGCCTAGATGGCGGTGCGACTGCCCGAGGGAGACCTGAGCGAGCGCCTGGAACGCTATCTGGAGGGCTTCCGCAACCGGCACGGGTTAGAGGACTCGGAGATAGACGGCGACCTCGTGCGTCTTGTGGTGGAGGCCGAGCTGGTGCCGGCGGTGCTCGCGACGGCGCGGGAGACGCTCGGGATAGCGCACCTTTCGTTTATCACAGTCGTGGACCGGGTGGGCTCGTTCGAGCTTACCTACGAGCTGCTGGACCTGCGAGGGGGGCGGGTGAGAGTCAAGACGGTTGTGGAGGGCGAAGAGCCGGTCGTGCCGACGGTCACGCACGTCTATCCGACGGCCAACTGGCATGAGCGGGAGGCGTATGACATGTTCGGGGTGGCTTTCCGGGGACACCCGGATCTGCGCAGGATCTACATGTGGCAGGACCACTTCGATCACCACCCGCTCTTAAAGAGCTTCGAGATCAGCACCAAGCGCACCTTCGAGGGGTTGAGGTAAGGATGCTTAGCGAAGAACGCCGGTTGTTAGAAGAAGAGGTCTCGACCCTGACCGAGCCGGCGAGCCGGCGGCTGGTAGACCCGGATGTACGCGATGAGTTTGGGCTCGAGACCATAGACATGAACATGGGGCCGCAGCACCCGGCGATGCACGGGCTGCTGCGCCTGATTCTTGAACTCGACGGCGAAACGGTGGTGCGGTGCGACCCCGTCATGGGATATCTGCACCGCTGCCAGGAGAAGATCGCCGAGAACCGTATGTATCCGGCGGTCATCCCGCTCACCGACCGGCTCGACTACTTCGCCAACATGCACAACGAGCATGGTTACTGCCTC
>JBFLXF010000428.1:0-3092 GCA_040757515.1 Actinomycetota bacterium | reverse complement strand
ACCTCGGCAAGGAGACCGTCCAGAACATCCTGGCGCTGCGGTTCTCCAACGGGATCTTCGAGCCGGTCTGGAACCAGCACTACGTGGACCACGTTCAGATCACGGTCGCCGAGGACATCGGCGTCGGCTCTCGCGGCGCCTTCTACGAGGAGGCCGGGGCCCTGCGCGACATCGTCCAGAACCACCTGATGCAGGTGCTCTGCCTGACGGCGATGGAGCCGCCCGTCACGTTCGACGCCGACCCGGTGCGCGAAGAGAAGGTGAAGGTCCTCAAGGCCGTGCGCCCGATGCGCGGGGACGAGGTCGGGAAGCACGCCGTGCGCGGGCAGTACGCGAGGGGCTGGGTCTTCGGCGAGGAGGTGCCGGGCTACCGCGAGGAGGAGGACGTCGCCCCCGACTCGCTCACGGAGACGTTCGTCGCGCTCGAGCTGTTCGTAGACAACTGGCGGTGGGCCGGTGTCCCGTTTTACGCGCGGGCGGGGAAGCGGCTGCCGAAGAAGGCGACGGAGATCGCCATCCAGTTCAAGCCGACGCCGCACACGCCTTTCGCCCACGGCGATACGGAGGGCCTCGACCCGAACGTGCTCGTCATCCGCATCCAGCCCGAGGAGGGAGTCTCGCTGAAGATCGGGGCGAAGGTGCCGGGCCAGGGCTTCGAGGTCCGCTCGGTGAACATGGACCTCCTCTACGGCTCGGCGTTTCTCGAGGAGACCCCGGACGCCTACCAGCGCCTCCTGCTCGACCTGATGCTCGGCGACCCGACGCTCTTTATCCGGGCGGATGAGGCTGAGGGCGCGTGGGCCATCCTGGAGCCGGTGATGGGGGCGTGGGCGAGAGAGAAGGAGATACCGCTCTACCCGGCGGGCACCTGGGGCCCGAAGGAGGCCGACGAGCTGCTCGCCCGCGGCGGGAGGCGGTGGCGCAGGCCGTGATCGGTGAGGAGAGAAGGGCGCCGGGCGGCGGCCCGATGAGCGTCTCCCAGATAGAGCACGAGCTCGCCCGCCTGCGCATGAACGACGACGGCACCGTCGGGCTTCGCTCCAGCGTCTTGAACCTGATCGTGGTCACCGACGAGGACGCCGCCCCGAATGTCACCCGCTCCGTCTCCGAGCTGGCCGAGCGTTACCCGTCGCGGGCGATAGTCCTGATCTCCGACCCCGACGAGCCCGAAGGGGACGTGGACGTCCGGCTCTCCGCCTTCTGCAGCCTGCGCGGCGGGGCGAGCGCCCAGGTCTGCGCCGAGCAGGTGACGATCCACGCCCAGGGCCCGCCCGCCCGCCACCTCGAGAGCCTGGCCGGTCCGCTCCTGATCTCCGACCTCCCCGCCGTGCTCTGGTATCCCGGCGCCTTCTCACCTTCCTCCCCCGAGTTCGCCGGCATGGTCGCGCTCGCCGACAGGCTCATCCTCGACTCCGCCGCCTCCGGCGACTGTGAGCGTTCCCTGCGCGAGATAGCATATCTTCTCGATGACCCGGCGACCCCGGCGGTGGGTGACCTGCAGTGGGTCGCCCTCTCGGCGTGGCGCTCGCTCGCTAGCGAGATGTTCAGCGCCCCCGAACGGGTCTCCGAGCTGGAGCGGTTGCGGGAGGTCGAGGTCCAGCACGCCCCCGACGGCGAGTGCCGCGCCCTCCTCTTCGCGGGCTGGCTCGCCTCCTCTCTCGGCTGGGAGCCACTCGGCGCGGAAGGCACCGAACGGGGTCGCGAGCTGCGGTTCTCCGCCTCCTCCGGCGACGTGACCGTCTCGATGTCGCCGGTCTCGCCCGACGCCCGCTTCCGCCGGGTGTTCCTGCGCTCGGACTCCTACGACTTCGAGGTCGCCCGCTCCCGCGAGCTCACGGAGGCCCGCACCTCCGTCTCCCGCGGCGGCGAGACCATAGTGGAGCGCACCGTTCACCTTGGCCCCTCCGACCTCGGGGCCCTGCTCGGCGAGGAGCTGCGCTACCGCGGGCGCGACGACGTCTACGAGGCCGCCGTGAGGTCCGCCGTGGAGGCGCTCTCGGCGTGAGCGTGCGCGTCTTCGACACCCCGGAGGAGCTGGCCGAGGCCGCAGCCCACGACTTCGCGCGGAGGGCCGAGGCCGCGATCCGCGAGCGGGGCCGCTTCGCCGTCGCGCTCGCCGGGGGCTCCACCCCGAGGGCGACCTACGAGGTTCTCGCCAGCGAGTACGCCGACCGGATCGAGTGGGAGCGGGTCCACGCCTTCTTCGGCGACGAGCGCGCCGTCCCCCCGGACCACGAAGACTCCAACTACCGCATGGCGCGCGAGGCGCTCCTGGACCACGTCTCCGTCGGCGGCGTGTACCGGATGCGCGGCGAGCTGCCGCCCGAGGAGGCCGCCGCAGACTACGAGGAGGAGCTAAAGAAGTTCTTCGGGGACGGCCTGCCGTCCTTCGACCTGATCCTGCTCGGCATAGGCGAGGACGGCCACACGGCGAGCCTCTTCCCGGAGACCTCCGCCCTCGAGGTGACCGACCGCCTCGCCGTCGCCAACCCGGTCCTCAAGCTGGGGACGACCCGCATCACCCTCACCGCTCCCGTGCTCAACGCCGCCCGCGCGGTGGACTTCCTGGTCGCCGGGGAGGGAAAGGCGGCGGCGCTGAGGGAGATCCTGTCGGGCGACGCCGACCCGCGCGCCTACCCGGCGAGGCTCGTCCGCCCGGAGGGCGGGCCGACCTGGTTCGTGGATCGGGCGGCGGCGAGCCTGCTGTCTTCGGGCTAGAAGAACCGCTTGAGCAGGCCGATCGCCCCCTGCTTCCAGGGGACGCGGTGGGAGACGCCGCTCTCCTTCTCGAACTTCTCCCGGTTCTCCAGGTACCAGCGGAAGTTTCTGAGCAGGGCCTCCTTGTTCGAGAACTTGGGCGTGAAGCCCAGCTGGCGCTGCGCCTTCTCGATGGAGACGAACGAGTCCTTGGAGGCCGTCTCGTAGACCCACCTGTAGAGGGGGGAGACGCCGAGCCGGTCGAGGATCCTGAGTCCCCAGATCGCCGGCGCCGCCGGGAAGCCTACGACCTTCTTCCCGTGTCCGGCGTAGTCGAGGACGGCCTGGTAGTCCTCCTTCATCGTCGTGAACTCCGCGGCCCCGATGTTGAAGGT
>JBFLXF010000427.1:0-3098 GCA_040757515.1 Actinomycetota bacterium | reverse complement strand
GTCGAGGCGCTCGCGCTCACGGGCGCCGAGCGAGTGCTGGAGGTCGGGACGGGCTACGGCTGGCAGACGGCCCTCCTCGCCCGGCTCTCGGGGTTCGTGTGGAGCATCGAGCGCTTCCCGGACGTCGCCGCGACGGCCCGCGCCAACCTGGCCCGCCACGGCGTCGATAACGCGGAGGTCGTCGCCGGAGACGGGACGAGGGGCCTCCCGGAGCACGCCCCCTTCGACGCGATCCTGGTCGCCGCCGCCTTCACGCGGGTGCCGCCTCCCCTGGCAGAGCAGCTCGCTCCCGGAGGACGCCTCGTCCAGCCGATCGGCCCCGGCGGCAGGGAGGACGTGATCCTCTTTCAGAAAACACCCGAAGGGCTTGAGCCCCTCTGCTCGCTGACCGGCGCGCACTTCGTGAAGCTCTACGGCGAGCACGGCTTCCGGGAGGGGTAGCTCCGCTCAGGCGTCCGCGAGCAGCGCGACCGGGAAGCCCCGGAGCAGGTCCGCCACCGGCAGGAATCGTCCCCCCTCATCCCCCCGTGCCTCCACCGTCTCGCCGGTGAGGACGTCGCGGAGCCTCTCCGGGAGCGCTTCGGGCAGCCGAACCCTCGTGTCCCCCCAGACCCCGGGAGGGGGCAGGAGCGGCCCCCCGTCGCCGGCGAGGCTCGCGTAGAGGCGGGGCGCGACGGTGACCGCAGCCCCTCCGTCGAGCACGCGGGCGAAGGCGACGAGGTTCCCGGAGCGCCCTCCCTCGACCTCCAGCGGCACGTACTCGCCCCTCTCGAAGAGCTCCGGCCTCTCGCGCCTGAGCCGGAGCGCCCTGTGGATGAGGTAGAGCTTGGGCCGCCCGCTCTGCCAGACGCCGTCGTCGAGCAGGGAGCGCGTTCGGGCCGGGTCCATCCCTTGCAGCTCCGCGAGGAGCTTGCGCCTGAGGCCGTAGTCCACGGGGCGGCGGTTGTCCGGGTCCACGAGGGAGAGGTCCCAGAGCTCGTTGCCCTGGTAGATGTCCGGGACGCCGGGGGCGGTGAGCTTGATGAGGGTCTGAGAGAGAGAGTTCAGGGCGCCGAGGCGGGCGATGCGGCGCTGGAAGGGCACGAACTCCTGCAGGAAGAGATCGTTGCCCGCAGGGGTGAGCAGGGCGTCCACGAAGTCCGCGACCGCCGACTCGTACTCCTCGTTCACGTTGATCCAGGAGGTGTGGACCCTGGCCTCCCGGATCGCCTTCTCCATGTACGCCTTTATGCGCCCGCGGAACTCCTCGAGTCCCGCCTCGTCCAACCGTTCGAGCGGCCAGGCGCCCAGGAGCGTCTGGTAGAGCAGGTACTCGTCGTCCCGGCTCGGGGCCGTCGTTCCGTCGAGGTCGCGGCGGCGGGAGCGGTTTATGCGGCCCCAGCCCGCCAGGCGGGCGCGCCACTCGTTCGGGATCTCCGAGAGGACATTTATTCGAGCGCGCACGTCCTCGGAGCGCTTGGTGTCGTGGGTGGAGGTGGCGAGCATGGCGTGCGGCCAGCGCTTGGCGCGCTCGGCATTCAGGTGGTGGAACGCCGAGACGGAGGTCCCGAAGCGCTCCGGCTCGCCGCCGACCTCGTTCAGGGAGATCAGGCGGTTAAAGCGGTAGAGGGCGGTGTCCTCCATCCCCTTCGCCATCACCGGCCCGGTGTACTGCTGGAACTTCATCACGAAGGCGGCGACCATCTCCCGATACTCCTCCGGCCCCTCGCTCTCCAGCAGAAGCACCTCGCGCAGGAAGTCGAAGACGGTGGTGTCGGCGGCGGTCGAGCGCTTCCTGGCGCGCCCCACGGCCCACTCGACGTGGCGCCGGTCGGCCTCGGAGACGCCCTCGGGCGTGATGTAGGTCCTGTAGACCGGGAAGAAGGCGACGACCTCCGAGAGCGCGTCGCGCAGGACGTTTATGGTGAAGTCGTAGGAGCGGCGCCCGGCGAAGCCTTCGGAGAGGCGCAGCAGGCGCCGGCTGAGGACGGCGAGCTCGCTCGCCAGGTCGCCCCGCATCACGAGCCGCTTGCACTCGTAGAGAACCTCCTCGAAGCCCGCGGCGCGTCCGACGAAGCGCCGGTAGGCGCGCTCGAGGCCGGCCTCGCCGTTCGCGTCCACGAAGAGGCCGTTCAGGAGGTTCATGAAGTCGTAGCCGGTCGTGCCGGCCACCGGCCAGTCCTCCGGGAGGGCCTCGTGGTGGGCCAGGATCTTCTCCACCAGCACGTAGAGCGGCTCGCGTTCGTCCGAGCCGAGGGCCTCCGCCGCGGCGGCCTGCAACCGCCGGAAGTATCCGGCGGGGTCGTAGAGCCCGTCCGGGTGGTCTATGCGCAGGCCCTGCACCCTGCCGGTTCCGATCAGCTCCAGGATGAGCCGGTGCGTCGCCTCGAAGACCCTCTCGTCCTCGACCCGGATGCCGGCCAGATCGTTTATCGCGAAGAAGCGCCGGTAGTTGATCTCGTCGGAAGCCACCCGCCAGTACGCGAGCCGGTAGGCCTGCTCTTCGAGGATCCCGTGCAACCCCTCGAAGCTCTCCGGGTCCTCCGGGTCGCCGTTGAGGCGCCCGACCCTCTCCTCTATGGCGCTCCTCGCCTGCGGCGCCTCCCGGCAGAGGCGGGCGAGCCAGCGGCGGTAGATCCCCGCGTCCCGCACCCGCGCCTCTACGGCCTCACCCTCCGTCTCGTCGCGGGCCGGGAGGTTCCCGAAGGCGTCGGCGAGGCTTCGCAGCTCGAGCATCCGCTCGTCGCGCGGCAGGGCCGGGAGTCCCCCGAGCACCAGCGGGTACGTCTTCGGGTCGAGGGGGAAGCGGTGCTCGTAGTAGCGGACCGAGAAGGAGCCCTCGCCGGGGTCGAACTCCAGCGCGAGCTCCCCGCCCTCGAGCACCGCGCGGTAGTGGTCGCCGAGGACCGGCAGAAGCACCTTGCCCCAGAGCCCCCGCCTGTTCGTCGGGTACCAGTCTATGTCGAAGAAGCGGGCGTAGGGGGAGGCCGGGCCGTTCTCCAGCACGTCGAGCCACCACCCGTTGTCCGAGCCGACGCCCATGTGGTTCGGCACCACGTCGAGCAGCTGGCCCATCCCGCGCTCGCGGAGGGCCGCGACGAGCCGCTCGTAGTCCTCCC
>JBFLXF010000426.1:0-3101 GCA_040757515.1 Actinomycetota bacterium | reverse complement strand
GCCGTCCACCACGAACGAGGCCCCGGTGGCGTAGGAGGCTCTCTCCGAGGCCAGGAAAGCCACCCACTCGGCGATCTCCCGGGCGTGTCCCGGCCGCCCGAGCGGCAGGTTCGGGCGCTCTATGGTGCGCGGGTCGGTGTCCTCGGCCCCGGTCATGGGGGTCGAGATCTCGCCCGGCGCTATCGAGTTGACTGTGATCCCGTGCTCGGCCAGCTCCATCGCCATCACCTTCGTGAGCAGGCCGAGGCCGCCCTTTGAGGCGCAGTACGCGGAGGCACCCGTCCTGGGGATGTGCTCGTGGACGCTGGTGATGTTGACGATTCTGCCGCCCCGGCCTCGCTCGACCATTCTCCTCGCCGCCCGCTGGGAGCACAGGAAGGCTCCGGTCAGGTCGGTGTCTATGACCCGCGTCCACTCCTCATAACCGAGCTTCAGAAAGTCGCCCGTCGGGTCGCCGGTGCCGGCGTTGTTGACCAGCACGTCCACACCACCCAAAGCGTCGGCCAGCTCGTCTATGATGCCCGCAGCGTCGGGAAGGTCCGTAAGATCGAGGCGCCGGATCTCTCCCCGCCTGCCCGCCCCTTCCACATCCTCGAGCGTCTCCCTCGCTCCGGCCTCGTCAGTGTGGTAGGTGATCCCGACGTCGAAGCCTTCCCCGGCGAGCACCTTCGCCGACTCCTGGCCGATCCCCGAGTCCGAACCGGTGACGATGGCTACAGGACTCACGGCGTCTCTCCCGGGCGTGCACCATGTTCCATGCGCTCTCCGTGCAACTCGCTTCCACAGACGTGCTGCTGGCTTTCCCGCCAGCAGACGAGCGCAAACGCCAGCTCCACGCTACGGTTCGTCTCCGGTCGGTCAAATTGATATCATTGTGTCTAAAGGGGAGTCTCTGTACCGGGACAGAGCAAAGGAGGCAGACAGTGGAGTGCAGGGAGAGGCTTGAGGGTTACCTGCGGGAGAACGGGGTGCCGTTCGAGGTGCAGCGCCATCCCAGAGCCGTCACGGCGCAGGAGGTCGCCGCGAGCGAGCACGTCCCCGGCAGGATGCTGGTGAAGACGGTGATGGTTGTGGCCGATGGGGAGATGGTCATGCTGGCGCTGCCCGCCCCCTACCAGGTGGACCTGGAGAGAGTGGCCGCCGCGCTAGGGGCGAGTGAGGCGCGCCTGGCTGAAGAGGAGGAGTTCGAAGATACCTTCCCCGACTGCGAGGTGGGAGCGATGCCGCCCTTCGGCAATCTCTACGGCGTCCCGGTCTATGTGGAGGAGTCTCTCACCGAGGACGAGATCATAGTCTTCCGGGCCGGCACGCACACCGAGACCATGAGCGTCGGCTATGCGGATTTCGAGCGGCTGGTCGAGCCCGCCGTCGCCGCCTTCGCCGCCACGGCCGGAGAGCCGCGCGGCTCCTAGCTACCGGGGCTACGGGACGGGCCTTTGAGCCCGTTTTGGAAGGCGGTCCAGGGGAGGGTGGCACACTTGATGCGGGAGGGGTACCGGATCACGCCCTTCAGCGCCGCGAGCTCGTCGTTCTCCGGGAACTCCCGCTCGCCGACCATCATCGCCTTGAAGCCCTCTATCTCCTTCTCCGCCTCCTTTATGCTCTTGCCTACGAGCCGCTCCGTCATCATCGAGGCCGAGGCCTGGCTTATGGAGCAGCCCTGTCCCTCGAACTTCACGTCGGCCACCCGGTCGCCGTCGAAGAGCGCATAGATCGTAACCTCGTCTCCGCAGAGGGGGTTCAGGAGGTGCTCTTCGAGGTGGGCTCCCTCGATCTCGCCCCGGTTCCGGGGGCTCTTGTAGTGGTCCATAATGACCTGGGTGTAGAGATCCCGCATCATGGCTTCGGGGCGAAAGGCCGGAAGAACTCGCGCGTTTTCGCGAGCGCCTCGACCAGCGCGTCCACCTCCTCCTCGGTGTTGTACAGGTAGAAGCTCGCCCGCGCCGTCGCGGGTACGCCGAGGCGGCGCATGAGGGGCTGGGCGCAGTGGTGCCCGCTGCGGATGGCTATCCCCTCGGCGTCGAGGAGCTGCGAGAGGTCGTGGGGGTGGATCTCCGGCAGGGAGAAGGAGACGAGACCCGCCCGGTCCCTCTCCGGCCCGTAGACGGTGAGGCCCTCGACTTCCGTCAGGCGCTCGTAGGCGTAATCTCCGAGCCGCCGCTCGTGCTCGCGCACGTTTTCCATGCCGAGCTCGTTCAGATAGTCCACCGCCGCCGCGAGGCCGACCGCGCCGGCCACGTTCGGGGTGCCGGCCTCGAACTTGTAGGGAAGGTCATTCCAGGTCGAGTCCTCGAGGCGGACCTCCCGGATCATCTCCCCGCCGCCCATGAACGGGTCCATCTCCTCCAGCAGCTCCGGGCGGCCCCAGAGCGCTCCTATGCCCATCGGGCCGAGCATCTTGTGCCCGGAAAAGGCGAAAAAGTCGCAGCCCAACGCCTTCACGTCCACCGGCATGTGCGGCGCGCTCTGCGCTCCATCCACGAGCATCAGGGCCCCCGCCTCGTGCGCCAGCTCCGCCAGCCTCTCGACCGGGTTTATGGTGCCGAGTACGTTGGAGGCGTGTATCGCGGCGACGAGGCGCGTTCTGGGCCCGATCAGGCGTTCCGCCTCCTCCATGTCGAGCGTGCCGTCCTCGCGGATCGGCACGAAGCGCAGCCGCGCCCCGGTAGCCCGGGCGGCGAGCTGCCAGGGGACCAGGTTAGAGTGGTGCTCGGCCTCTGTGAGAACGACCTCGTCTCCCTCGCCGAGGAACCTGCGGCCCCAGGCGCAGGCGACGAGATTTATGGCCTCGGTGGTGCCGCGGGCGAAGACGAGGCCCGCCGTCTCCGGGGCGCCGACGAACGTGGCGACCTTCCGGCGCGCCTCCTCGTAGGCCGCCGTGGCCTCCTCGGCGAGCCGATGGACGGCGCGGTGGACGTTGGCGTTGTGGCGCTCGTAGTAGTCGCGCGTCGCCTCGATGACCGGACGCGGCTTCTGGGAGGTCGCCGCGTTGTCCAGGTAGATGAGCGGTCTCTCGCCCATCCTCCGCTCGAGGATGGGGAAGTCGCGTCTGACCCGCTTCACGTCGTACATCGCTGCTACCTCCTGCGGCGCCTCCCGCC
>JBFLXF010000425.1:0-3120 GCA_040757515.1 Actinomycetota bacterium | reverse complement strand
AAGCAGGCCCTACGGTGGGGACTCGTGCCGCGCAACGTCTCGGAGGCCGTGGACCCGCCCAAGCCCCAAAGGGAAGAGATAAAGCCCCTCTCCCGCGACGAGGCGCGCAGGCTGCTGGAGGTGGCGCGTGGCGACCGTCTGGAGGCTCTCTACGTGCTCGCCGTGCATTGCGGGCTCAGGCAGGGCGAGCTCCTGGGGTTGCGGTGGGAGGACATAGACCTGGACGCTGCGACGCTCCAGGTACGGCGCGCCCTAACCACTGCCAAAGACGGCCCCAGGTTTGTCATCCCCAAGACTGCCAAGAGCCGCCGCACCGTCAGGCTCAACCGGCGGGCCGTCGAAGCCTTGAGGTGTCACCACGACCGGCAGTTCGAGGAGTCCACCGTCCTCGCCGACGAGTGGCGGGACTACGGTCTCGTCTTCGCCACCACGACCGGCACTCCCATCAACCCCCGGAACCTCACCGGCCGCTCCTTCAAGCCCCTGCTGAAACAGGCTGGTCTGCCGAACATCCGCTTCCATGATCTCCGGCATACCTGCGCCACCCTACTCCTCGGCAGCGGCGTACATCCAAAACTGGTCCAGGAACTCCTGGGCCACGCGACCATAGCGATAACTTTGGACACCTATTCGCACGTTTTGCCGGGGATGGGCGACCAGGCCGCGAACGCGATGGAGACTGCCCTTGAGTAAGGCCGTTGCGGTCAAATCGCGGGCGGTTGCAGTACGGTTGCAGTAAAGAGGCTCCGGAATAAATCCGGAGCCTTCTTCAAAACCTGCGTTTTGCAGGACTTACTCTAGCGCGCTCGGCAGGACTCGAACCTGCGACCTTCTGATTCGTAGTCAGACGCTCTATCCGGCTGAGCTACGAGCGCACCGTGAGAGCATATGATACCGTCGGGTGGCCTCTCTAACAAGGCCGGTGCTTCTTCGGGGGTCTTTTGGCGATATACTCCTCTTTGACGGCGGGTGACTTCTAGAGGGAGGTAACGGGAGAGCCTTGGCGGGGTCGGTTCTGCTGGTGATCGGAGACGACGAGGAGCGGCTGCACCTCCGGCGCGCTCTCTCGAGGGAAGGGTGGCGCGTGCTCCCGGCGGGATCCGGGGCACAGGCGCGGCAGGTGGCCGAGAGAGAGGAGTTCGAGGTCGCCGTGGTGGACAACCGGCTTCCCGATGAGAGGGGATTTCAGGTGATCGCCGCCGTCCAGGGGCCGGACGTCTCGACGGTCGCCCTGCTGCGCGACGAGGACACGATGGATCGCATTGTGGGCATAGAGCTCGGGGCGGACTACTACATGCGTTCGCCGGTAAACCCGAGGGAGCTCGTGGCTCGTGTAAAGCAGATCTTCCGCAAGAGGGAGCGGGCTGGCGAGGGGGCGCCTGGCAAGATCCGGGTCGGCGACCTGGAGATAGACCCCGATCAGGTCTCGGTCCGCAAGGGGGGACGCGAGGTCCTGCTCTCCCCGCGCGAGTTCAAGCTCCTTCACACTCTGGCCCAGAGCCCCGGCAGAGTCTTTCCGCGCGCCGCTCTGTTGCGGCAGGTCTGGGGCGAGGATGAGTACATAGACGAGCGTACCGTTAACGTCTACGTCCAGAGGCTGCGCAACAAGCTAGGCGACAACCCCAACGATCCCAGACTCATAGAGACCGTCCGAGGCTTCGGCTACCGGCTCGTCAGACCGAAAGAGGGCTAAGCCAAGGACTAAGCCGGGGTCTGGCGACGGATCAGGGCGCCTCCCCTGATCGTCTCGCCGGGCCTGACGTCGTATCCGTGTCCGACAATGCAGTCTTCGAGGTACGCTCCGTCGCCCACGCTCGCGCCCGGCAGAAGGATGGAGCGCTTTATCGTAGCGTTCGGGCGAACCCAGCAGTCCGTGCCGACCGTCACGTCCCCTGAGAGCGTGACGCCGCGTCCGATCACGGCGTCGCGCCCCACCAGCACGTGGCCCTCTATGGTGGCTGTCGGGTGGATCTGGGCGTTCTCCTCGACCCACAGCCCCTCTCTGAGCTTCTTCCCCGGCACCCGCACCCGTACCTTACCCGAGAGCACGTCGTACTGCGCCTGCCGGTAGGCCTCAAGCGTTCCTATATCCGACCAGTAGAAGTCCCCCTCGTAGCCAACGAACCTCTCTCCGGCCTCTAAGAACCTCGGGAAGACGTCTTTGGCGAAGTCGAAGAAGGCGTCTTCGGGGACGTACTCCAGCGCCCGCGGCTCCAGGACGTAGATGCCGGTGTTGGCGAGCGTGCTGATCGCCTCCTCCGGCCTAGGCTTCTCCTGGAAGCCCCGGATAGCGCCCTCGTCGTCTATCTCCACCACCCCGAACTCGGAGGTGTCGTAGACGCGCTTGAGCGCAATGGTGGCGAGGGCGTCCTTCTCCCTGTGGAACTTCACCAGCTCGCCGAGGTCTATGTCGGTGAGGGCGTCTCCGGAGATGACTATAAAAGTGCCGTCGAAGCGGTCGGCGAGTCGCTTGACCCCGCCGGCGGTGCCGAGGAGCTCCGGCTCCCGGCTGAGGAAGACCCTCATGCCGTTGATGCGGGACTCCTCGCCGTAGGCTTTCAGTAGCGCGTCGGCGAGGTAGTGGACGTTGACGTGGACCTCCTCGATGTCGTAGGAGGCCAGAAGGCCGAAGATGTGCTCGATTATCGGTGTGTCTACCACCGGGGCCATCGGCTTGGGGGTCTCGCCGGTCAGCGGGAAGAGGCGGGTCCCCTTGCCCGCCGCGAGCGCCATCGCCTTCATCGCGCGTCCGCCGCTTCTCTGTGTTCTCGCCGCTCCTGCAAAACGCCCGTCCCTGCTCTATATTCCATCGCGTGCACACGAGCACTTTACACCGGCTCTTCCCGTCGGCCAAGCTCGATGAGCCCCTGAGGCGCTATACAGCGTGGAAGATCGGGGGCCCCGCCGACGCTCTGCTCGAACCGGGTAGCGTCGAGGAGCTGATCAGGGCCGTGAACACCGCCCGCGAGAACGGTATCCCCGTTACCATCCTCGGAGGCGGGACGAACGTGCTGGTGCGCGACGGCGGCATCCGGGGCCTCACCATCCGTCTCGCCAAATCCCTGAACGGAGTCGAGATGGACGGCCTCCGCGTCGTCGCGGAGGCAGGCGTGCTCTATC
>JBFLXF010000424.1:1637-3127 GCA_040757515.1 Actinomycetota bacterium | reverse complement strand
CGACTCCCCGGCCGCGTCACAGAACCCGCCCCCGCGAACGCCCCGCGCAGATACGCCGCCCGGTCCGCCGCCCCGCGCGAGAGCCGGGCCGCACGTAGCTCTCCAGCGGCCTCAAACACACGCTCGCCCTCGGCGCGTACGGCATAGCGCGGGCGCCCGAACCTGTCAGGCCGCACCGCCGGGAGCCGCGCCTCGACTCCGAACTCAGCCCGCCAGAGCCGCATCACGGCTCGCGCAACGGCCGCGCTCGACGTGCGGAAGGTAATGCCATCTCTATCCCAGCACCCGGCAGCATCCAGCAGCCCGGCCAGCTCCGAACGGCCGGTCCGCCTGCGCCCAATCCCGGCACCGGCGGCGATCTGGCGCCGCACCTCAGATGAGAACGAGGCCAACCTCTCTCACCTCACCCGGATACAACCACATCCGGCGCCAGTATACCCCCGGCATGCCTCATCCCCGGCCAGCGAACCACCACATCTCTCCGCCGGAGTCTCCACACTCGCTTCGCAACAGTTAGATAACACCGCCCGAAATCCCCGGCCAATCCCCTTGCGCAGCCCGCTCGACATGCTAGATTCACCTCCTCTATATGCGTAGAGCATATATGTTTGGTCAAGAGATCCGAAGGGAGGTGAGAGATGGCGGTTCCGGCGGTTCTGGCGGTTGCTCGGCGGGAAGGGTTTCCGGCGATCCGGGGTGGGCTTGCGGGGTCGTTTGAGCGGCTGCGGGCCGGGATGTGGCCGGTGGTGCAGACGGCGACGGCGGCAACGCTGGCATGGTCGATTGCGGCGGTGGCATTGGGCCATGAGCGGCCGTTCGTGGCCTCGATAGCGGCGGTGATCTCGGTCGGCGCGGTGGCTGGTCAGACTTTGCGTCGAGCGGCGGAGTGGATCTTTGGGGTAGCGGTAGGTCTTGCGGTGGCCGATCTCATCATGCTAGCCATCGGAACGGGTTCTGTGCAGACCGGGGTAATAGTTGCGCTGGCGATGTCTGCTGCGCTCCTGATCAGGGGCGGCATCATGTTCGTGACGGAGGCGGGAGTTTCGGCGCTGCTCGTGGCCAACCTGGACCCGACGACCTACGGCGTGTCGCCGGACCGCTTTCTGGAGGCGCTCGTCGGCGGGGGCGTGGCGCTCGCGGTGAGCGCGCTCTTCCCGAGCAATCCCTACATGCGCGCACGGCAGGCGGCGCGTCCCGTCCTCGCGGACCTCGCCTCTGCGTTGAGAGACGTGGCGGCCGCGCTCGTCGGTGGGGACCTGCAGACGGCCGGGGAGGCGCTCGCGGAGGCACGGCGGCTCG
Source organism: Actinomycetota bacterium (assembly GCA_040757515.1). Lineage (GTDB taxonomy): Bacteria > Actinomycetota > Rubrobacteria > Rubrobacterales > Rubrobacteraceae > JBFLXF01. The sequence goes on along the minus strand of JBFLXF010000424.1, from coordinate 1,828 downwards.
ACGGGCTCGTGGCGCAGTTGCGTGAGGAGCTAGACGGCGGATTCCAGATCGCGCGCCTCTCCCCGCCGCGCAGGCGACATCTCGGACAACTCTCCTGCTATGCGGCGGCGGCCGATCACCTCGATCTCGCCGTTCGCAACACCCGCGTGCTCGCCCGCGCCGCCGTCACGATGGTGCAGGAGAGAGGCCCC
>JBFLXF010000424.1:0-1627 GCA_040757515.1 Actinomycetota bacterium | reverse complement strand
CTGAGGCCGTTTTGGAGCTCGCCCTCGCCGTAGAGACCCTGGCAGGGTACCTGGAGGTGCCGGACCATCCCCTCGACACCCGTCAGTTCGCGCTCGGAGCCGCGAAGGAGGCTACCGCCGTGCTGCAGGAGAGCAACGACCTGGAGACAAGCGTACTCGTCGGCCAGATCCGCTCGACCGCCATAGATCTCCTCCAGGCCACGGGCATGGACTACGCCCAGGCTCTCGAGGCCCTGCACCAGGTCTCCCGCCCCACGCGTACCGGAGAACGGGGATAACCGATCAGAGGCGCACGAGGGCAGCCTCCCGCACCACCCTCGCCAGCTTCGCCGGGTCGTGCCTGACCCCCGCCTCGAAGTCCTCCGAGAGCAGGTCCGCCTCCCGCAGGCGCACCCCGAGTCCCTCCACCTCCTCGCGATCCAGCTTCACGGGGGCGGCGCCCTCAGCCCTGTAGCGCGCCACGAGCTCCTCCGGCAGCGGTCCGGAATGAACCAGGACATCCGTGACCACGGCCCCGATGTGGTCCGCGAGGGCGCGCAGGTGGTCTGCGACTGAGAAGCCGGTCGTCTCGCCGGGCTGGGTCATGACGTTGGCGACGTAGAGTATCGGGCCGCCGAAGCGAGACAGTTCCTCGCGCACCCCGCCGCCCAGGAGCGCGGGTATCGTGCTCGTAAACAGGCTGCCGGGACCGAGCACGATGGCATCGGCCGCCCGAATCGCCGAGATAACGCCCTCCGGCGCTCGCGCACCCTCCGGCTCGACCGAGACCCGGCTTACGGCCTTGCCGACCTTCCTCACCACCGACTCTCCCCGCGTGAGGGTCCCATCAGCGTAGCGCACCACGAGCGTCAGGCTCTCCGTGGCCGCCGGATAGACCCGGCCCCTTATCCGCAAGAACCGCGCCGCCTGCTCCACCCCTTCGGTGAAGCCCCCGGCCATGTCCGCCAAAGCCGCGATGATGATGTTGCCGACCGAGTGATCCGTAAGATCCCCACCGGACTCGAAGCGGTAGTTGAAGACCTCAGCCAGCCTCCTGCGCCCGGCGAGGGCTACCAGACAGTTGCGTACGTCACCGGGCGGCGCGACCCCGAGTTCCTGGCGCAGCCGTCCGCTGGAGCCTCCGTCGTCGGCCACGGTGACGACCGCGGTGAGGCTCTCCGACTCGTCGCGCAGGCCCCGCAGGAGCACCGGCAAGCCCGTGCCCCCGCCGAAGGCCACAACGTTCAGGTCCCTGCCTTCCACGCGAGGAGTATATCCTGCCGGTCGGAAGCGGAGCCCCGTCAGCGGCTCAGGTGCTGGCGCACATGCGGTTCGTCGAAGTCGAGGACCGGACCCTTCGGAACGATGCCCGTCGGGTTCACGCTCGGATGACTGCCGTAGTAGTGCTCCTTGATCTGGTCGAGAAAAACGGTCTCCGCGACGCCGGGCTGCTGGTAGAGATCGCGCAGGTATCCCCACAGGTTCGGATAGTCCACGATGCGCCGGAGGTTGCACTTGAAGTGGTAGTGATAGACAGGGTCAAACCGCACGAGGGTGGTAAAGAACGCCCAGTCGGCCTCCGTGATCCGGTCGCCGCACAGGTAGCGTCTCTCCCCTAGGAGCCGCTCGTAGCGGTCCAGGGCGTCGA
>JBFLXF010000423.1:0-3135 GCA_040757515.1 Actinomycetota bacterium | reverse complement strand
GCATCGAGGGCGCGCGCGATCCCGAAATCCGTGAGTTTCGCGTGCCCGGACGTGTCAAGCAGGATATTGTGCGGCTTTATGTCGCGGTGGACTACGCCGCGCTCGTGGGCGTGCGCGAGCCCGGCGCAGACCTCAGCCCCCAGCCGGGCCAGCTCCTCCTCCGGGATCCTGCCCCTCTCGTCTATGAGTCCTTTCAAGTCTCCGCCAGGGACGTACTCCATGACGATGTAGGAGGTCTCGCGCCCCTCAAAGTCCGCCTCCCCGGCATCGTAGACCCGGACGATGTTCGGGTGTGAGAGCCGCGCCGCCGTGCGACCCTCCCGCCGGAACCGGATGCCTACGTCCGAATCGTCTCCGAAGCCTCCCCTGAGCAGCTTCACCGCGACCCGGCGGTCGAGCACCTCGTCGTAGCCTACGAAGACGCGGGACATCCCGCCGGAGCCGATCTCCCTCTCAAGAACGAACCTGTCCGCGAGCCTCGTCACGAGGCTAAGTATATGAGCTTTCGAGGAGCCTATCGGGGCCTTAACCGTCCCGGACCAGACGGTCCAGCCTCGGCTCCCCGTCCTCGGTAATGACCACCCAGGTCCCGGAGACGGTCCTTGTTCCGTCCGACCGGCTCTCCTGGGCGGTGAACCGTACCCTCGCGACCCCGCCCGAGACTGTCGCGGCGGGCCCCTCGCTAAACCGGATGAAGCTCAGATCCTCGTAGCGGCGGGTCCATTCCTCGACGGAGCCGACCTCCTGCCGGTAGTCCCTGGAGAGGTAGGACCACGAGTCCTCGAAGCGATTCTCGGCGGCGGCCACGTACATCTCATAGACGGCCTGCTCTGCCGCGGCGGCAGTCGGCGGCGGACCGGAGGACTCTCCCCGCTCGGGCTCGCCATCGGAGGCGGCCTGTCCGCCCTGAACACCTTCCCCGGACGGAGAGGTTCCCAGCAGATCAGCGCCTCCGAACGCCAGGAACATACCGCCGGCAAAGAGAACCAGAGCAACAGCGAGCCAGATCAGACCCCTCCGCCGCCCCCCCGTCCGGAACGTGCGCATAGGCAGGCTCTTCGTATCCACCGGCGGCTCCCCCCTGCCGCGGCGGTCGCCGATGACCGGCGCGCGGCCGGAGGAGCCCGCGCCTCTCGCGCCGGCCGCCTGCGCGGCGCTCTCGCGCAGCAGTCTCTCCGTGAGCTCTGCGGCGTCCGGACGCGCGGCCGGGTCTTTCTCCAGACATGCCAGGATGGTGCTCTCCAGCGCCTCCCCCATCCGGGCGCCGCGAGCGCGAGGCGACGGAGGGGACTTGGAGATGTGCTGACTGGCGACCTCCAGTGGAGTTCCGGAGAAGGGCGGTTCGCCGACGGCGGCGTGATAGAGCGTCGCCCCCAGCGAGTAGACGTCGCTCTTGGGCGTGATCTCCTCGCCCTGGAGCTGTTCTGGAGAGGAATAGGATGCCGTGCCGAGGTAGGAGGCGGTCGTGGTAGTGGTCGTGGTGCCGAGGGCGCGGGCGATGCCGAAGTCCGTGAGCTTGGGATAGCCATACTCATCGAGGAGCACGTTCTGAGGCTTCACGTCGCGGTGAATCACGCCGCGCTCGTGAGCGTGCGCGAGTCCGGAGGCGAGGTCCGCCCCTACGCGAGCGACCTCTCTACCGGGGAGCGGCCCCCTCTCGTCGATCAGGGCCTTCAGGTCCCCGCCGGAGACGTGTTCCATGACGATGTAGGAGATCTCCCGGCCATCGAGATCGCCCTCCCCCGCATCGTAGACCTGCACGATGTTCGGGTGTGAGAGCCGCGCCGCCGTGCGACCCTCCCGCCGGAAACGCTCGGCCACCTCGGAGTCTTCCAGGCCCGCGGCCAGAATCTTTACGGCGACGTGCCGGTCGAGGACCTCGTCACGCCCCAGATAGACCGTGGACATGCCCCCCGCGCCGATCTCGCGCAACAGGACAAACCTGCCTCCAACCCGCCTCACGAGCGTCCCCGGACCTCCGGGGAGACTAGATGACCTCCCGGCCCATCGCGCCCGCAAACGGCTGCAAGGTCTCCCGCAGGCCCATCAGCGCCTCTATCGGCAGAGCCTGCTCCCCGTCGCACAGAGCCTCCTTGGGCTCGTGGTGGCTCTCCACCATCAGCCCGTCTGCCTCGGCGGCCACCGCAGCCTTCGACAGGGGAACCACCAGGTCGCGCCGCCCCGCCGCGTGCGACGGGTCCACGATCACCGGCAGGTCCGTAAGCCTCTTGGCCACGATCACCGCCGAGAGGTCCAGCGTGAAGCGCGTAGAGGTTTCGAAAGTCCTTATCCCCCGCTCGCACAACACCACGTTGTCCCCGCCCGCGCTCGTGACGTACTCGGCGGCCAAGAGCCACTCCTCCACCGTCGCCGAGAGCCCCCTCTTGAGGACGACGCCGTGGTCGGTTCCCGCTATGGCGGCGCCGACGCGCTTGAGAAGCGAAAAGTTCGCCATGTTGCGCGCCCCGATCTGCAGAATCTGCGCGTGCTCCATGACGAGCTCTATGTCGTAGGGGTCCATCACCTCTGTGACGACCTTCAGACCGAGGTCGCCGCTCACCTCGGACATAATCTTGAGCCCCTCTTCGCCCAACCCCTGGAAGGAATACGGAGAGGTGCGCGGTTTGAAGGCGCCGCCGCGGATATACTCGAAACCCGCTTCCTTGACCGCCTTAGCGGCGGCCAGAAACTGCTCGTAGCTCTCCACTGTGCACGGCCCTGCTATAACCCGGAACGTGCCGGGCCGGATCATGCCGTTGGCTGTCTTAACGTCGGTCTTTACGCCCTCGGAAACGTCCATGACACCTCTTGAAAATGACTGCCCTTAAAACTCGCCGCCGCGCTGGATCTCAAGGTCCCGGATACGGTGCAGGATCAGCTCGAAGATGTCCCGCATGGAGGAGTCGTAGATCGGCCCTTCATTGAGCTCCGTAACCCTCCTTAAGATCTCCTCCTCCCGCCTGGGATCGAAGATGGGGACGCCGGCCTCGGCCTTTATCCGCGCGATCTCCTGTACGATGCGTGCCCGCTCGTTGAGATCCCGGATGAGCCGCCGGTCTACCTCGTCCACCCGTTCCCGAAGCTCCTGAACCCTGTCCTGAATCTCCGCGTCCGCCATAGGTCTGCGATTCTATA
>JBFLXF010000422.1:0-3139 GCA_040757515.1 Actinomycetota bacterium | reverse complement strand
CCGTTTTAAGGGATACAGGAACGTAACTATGTATACCGCAGACTTCGGTGCCCGCCGGTAGAACCCGTGGGCCTTCCCGGGGCACTATATACAGTGCCCCGGCTTGCCTCTTCCCCAAAAGATTAATTAATATTAAGAAAATCGCAAAAAATGCGGTGAATGGTGTTGACATTCGAGGGTGTGGGGAAATAGAATGCGGTCCGTAAGGAAGTCCTCGTAAGGAGGTAGTGTTTTGAGGAAGGTAATGCTGTTGGCGGCTATGCTGGCGATGGTGCTGGTGGCCGCGGCCCCTGCGTTTGCGCAGCAGGACCAGGCGGCTGCTTCGGTGTATGGCGACATCCAGCAGCAGCAGATCCAGTGTGTGCAGACTGCGGTCCAGGATAGCGACCAGTTCAACCAGTACGGCGACAACGTCAACATCCAGGCCATAGCCCAGGAGTGCAACATCAGCGTGACCCAGGCCCAGGAGATCGTCAACCTGCTGGTCTCTGAGGGTGTCGTGGTCGAGGAGGCTGCTGAGGGTGAGGCCGCTGCCGCCGTGCCGGGCGGCGTGCTCCCCGACACGGGTGGCGCCTCCCTGTTCGCTCTCGGTGCCGGCGCTCTGCTGGTTGCCGGTGGCCTGCTTGCCCGCCGGATCATCCGGTAAGCTAGCCTAGCCAGGCAGCATCGCAGGGGCGGGTCCCTTCGGGGGCCCGCTTTTTTGCGTCCGGTGCCTTGCGGGCCGCCTTGTATCCGGGGGATGATCTGGATATCCTCATGCGCGGTGAGCATGAGTTGAGCCGTTTGGTGTTCCAGATCTCCACGGGTTTTATGGTGGCGGCCCTGCTGGCGCTGGCGCTCTCGCTGTATCTGTCGGACTACTACACCGAAGAGCAGCGCCGTCTGGCGGCCGCGGGCGATGTGGAGGCTGCGATGGACGCGTCGCAGAGAGCGACGCGGCTGGCTCCCTTTGACGCCGATCCTCTGGAGGCGCGGTCTCTGCTGTTGCAGCAGCAGGGGCGTTATGGCGACGCGGCGGACGCTCTGCGGCAGGCCATCGAGCGGGAGCCTCACAACTACATGCCCTATCTGTTGTTGGGAAACCTGCAGCTGAGCCGGGATAATCTGGACGCCGCGATCAGGAACTACCGGAGCGTGCTGGAGCTCAACCCCAACTCCAGCATCGCCAGAACCGGGCTGGCGAAGGCGCTGGTCAGGAAGGGAGATCTGGAGGCCGCCAGGAGAGAGTACGAGTGGCTTCTGGAGAAGAGGCAGATCACGTACGAGGGTCTCTACGACCTCGGGCGCATCTACGTGCGTACCGGCGAGCCCCAGAAGGGCTATCAGGCGATCAAGCGGGCCCGCAGGATGGCATCAAGGGGTATCCCGGAGCTGGAGGAGCCGTTGAAGAGCCAGAGAGAGGAGCTGGTGGCCTCCATGGAGCTTGCTCTGGCCGATGCGCTTGTCGTCCAGCGCCGGTACAGCGCCGCCCGCAGAGTCATCTCCCAGAGTTCCTCCGAGCAGGCACCGGCGCTGCTGCAGCTTCTGATCTCCGACCCCGAGGGTTACAGGGAGTCGGTGGTGAACAGTGAGATCTACTAGCCCCCGGAGCTGGCAGGCGGAGCGGCGGGACGACCTCTCGCTCTACGAGACGGCGTATCTTCTCTGGGGGCGGCGGCGGCTCATCGGCGGCGTCGTGGCGGCTCTGGTGCTGGTCGCTGGCGGCGTCGCCCTGATTCTGGGGCCTTCCTACTCGGCTCAGGCGGTCGTCGGCATCACCCCCCGCGAGGAGATCGGAGAGGATCCCCAGACCTTCGCGGATGAGGTTCTCCTCTTCGTTACCAAGGGCGACGAGTTTAAGCGCGAGGCCGCGCGGCGGGCCGGCTGGGAGGGGAGCCTTCAAGAGTTCAAGGAGCGCCTGACCGTGAGTTCCTTCGCCACGCAGGAAGGAGGGCCCGGGATCACCGTGCGATTCGAGGGGACCGATCCCGTGGAGGCGGCGCGCGCCGCCAACGCGTATGCAAGGCACTTCGTCGAGCGGGTAGACGAGCTGAGCGAGAGCAGGCTCGCGGGCGGTTCTCTCGCCGCCGACGCGCAGCTCCGGCAGGAGGCGGTGCCCCCCGAGCGGGGACACGTCCTGCGGTTCCTCGCCTACGCCGCTGCGGCCATCGGGATGGGGTTTCTCATCGGCGGGTTCGCCGCGCTGATTCTCGAGAGCAGGACCAACCTCTGGCGCGACGCCCGAGATGCCGAGATGACGCTGCGCGCCCCCGTGCTCGGCGTCATACCCGATTACTCCGCCGAGGAGCCGCGATGAACCTCGGGGCGCTCAAGGGATCTGTGAGGCCGCTCTTCGAGGCTGGCTCCCCCTTGCGCCGGCGCTTCGAGGAGCTGGCGGAGAACCTGCTCTCGCGGGAGAGCTCGGGGTGCGTCGTGGTTACTGGTCCCGAGCGCGGCGCGGGATGCACCAGCGTATGCCTGGGGCTTGGAGCCGCCCTTGCGAGCATGGGGCGTCGGGCCGCCGTGGTGGACTGCAACCTGGCCGAGCCCCAGCTGCACAGGATGCTCGGCGAACCGAATTTCGTCGGCCTCACCAGCGCGCTGGCGGGTGAGAAGCCGCTCGAGCATTACGGCCACGAGGCCGTGCCCGGGCTTCTCGTGGTTCCCACGGGGCCCGTCCCCGCCGATCCCGACTCCCAGATCGAGAGCCAGAGGTTCGTCGAGGTCGTGAGCGGCCTGCGTGAGAGCCGGGAGGTCGTGCTGCTTGATGCGCCGGTCGCCGCCGGAGTGCTCGATTCTGCGGCGCTCTCCCACGGCTTCGACGGGGTGCTTCTCGTCGTGCATGCCACGCGCACCGCCAAGCGGCTGGCCCGCGAGACCACGGACAGCCTGCTGGAGGCGGGTGTGAACCTGATCGGGGTGGTGCTCAACGGGGTGCCGGAGGGAGCAGAGCGCCGCGGGGAGGGGCGGGCGTGAGAGCGGGCCCCACGCGGGATAAGGAACGCCGTCCCGGACGCATCTCCGCCGTCTTCAAGGCCCTCGTGCTGCTCCTGCTCATGGGCGGCACCGCCTACGGCATGCTCAACAAGGGCCTCTACGGGGATGAACTGTGGCTGCCCGTCGCTGCGGCGGCCTTCGCGCTGCTGCTGGTCACCATCTT
>JBFLXF010000421.1:0-3143 GCA_040757515.1 Actinomycetota bacterium | reverse complement strand
CTCGTTGTGGTCTCCAAGACACCTCCCGTATTCGCTGCCTGAGCCGTAGGCTCCCTACGCACCGGCTATGATAGAGAGGCTCCGCAGGGCGGGATATGGCCGGGCGCATAAGCCGGCACCCCCGCCCACCCCTCATTCTTGGCCCGATGTACAAAGGAGGCGAGCCGGGCGGCTATCTGCTAACGTTGAGAAGGAGGGGCCATCCCGCCGCGTCGGGGAGGGCGCGGTAGAATCCGTCTTGAGTACCTCGACCGCGGCCGGGCTACCACGGCACGAAGGGAGAGAGATGACAGAGAGGCCGGAAGACAGATCCGAAGAGCGCCGCAGGGCCGGGCGGACGGGGCCTCTGGGCGACGATGACGCCGGGGAGAGCCGCCGCGAGGACCCGGAGGCTACCCGGCAGATCCCGGCCGAGCGCTTCCGGCGCGACCCGAGCGAGGAGCGAACCGTGGTGGACGAGTCGGTGCGCTCGCGCGAGGGAGAGAAGGAGACGCGCGTCATCCGGACTCCCGGCGCCCGCGAGGAGCGCCAGGACACGGGCGCCTACCCGCGCGGTTACTTCGAGGCCGCCGAGGAGCGAGAGGCCCGCCTGCGCGACATCTACGGCGGCGTAGACTGGCTGGCCAGCTTTCTGGGATGCATCTTCGCCCTGGTGGCGGCAGCATTCTTCTCCTTCATAGCGGGCCTGGTCCTCGTCCCGCTCGGGTTTACCCTGGATCTCGGCGGGCAGCTCGGCGCGACCATCATTACGGGGCTCGTGCTCGTGGGGGTACTGATCTTCTTGACCTACCTCTTCGGCGGTTATGTCGCCGGGAGGCTCGCCCGGTTTGATGGCGGGCGGAACGGCGCGATGTCCGTGGTCTGGACGCTGTTGCTCGGGGCCGCGATCCTGGCTGTCGGGGGTTTTCTGCCCGGCAGGCTCTTCGAGGTGATCCGGGACTTCATCCAGGACCGGCTGCTGCCGGCCATAGGCGGCCTGCTGGAACTGGGGCTGGTCGGCGCCGCAATAGTCGTCGGGGCGCTGCTTCTGGCGTTGCTTGGCGGCTTTCTCGGCGGCAGGCTCGGGAGCCGCTACCACTCGGAGATAGATAGGACCACCTGAGCCTCGCCCCTTTTCTGCGGAGCCGGTGAGAATCCGGCCCGGCGGGGGTATAACCGCTCTGCGGCATGGGCGAGCACGTTCTGTTCAACACCGGCATACGGCGTCTCGGCTCTAAAGAGCGGGGGTTCTTCTACCGCTGCCCGAACACCGGCGAGACGGTGCGGGAACGGAGGGTGCTTACGCGTATCGAGAACCTCAAGGTGCCGCCCGCCTGGCGCGAGGCGCGGATCGCCCGCAGCCCGAGCGCAAAGGTGCAGGCTATCGGCTATGACTCGTCGGGGCGGCTCCAGTACCTCTACCACCCTAAGTACCGGGAGAAAAAGGAGCGCGAGAAGTTCGAGAAGATGGTCCGCTTCGCCGACGCCCTGCCCGAGATGCGGCGCGTCACCAGCGGCCATCTCAGACGTAGACTCCTCGACCGGCAGAAGGTCCTCGCCTGTATGACGCGCCTGATGAACGCCGCCTACTTCCGCGTAGGCGACGAGCGCTACGCGAAGAGGAACAGGACCTACGGCATCGCCACTATGAGGCGCAAGCATCTGAGGATAGAGGGCGACGCCATGATCTTCGAGTACACCGGCAAGTGGGGCAAGCACCAGCGCAGGTGCGTCGTGGACCGCAGGCTCAGGCGGGTCGTCGAGGAGTGCGTAAGGCTTCCCGGCTACGAGGTCTTCAAGTGCCTCGATGACGAAGGCGAGGTGAGGGATGTAAAGGCCCGTGATCTCAACGCCTACGTCAAAGAGGTGATGGGTGAGGAGTTCTCGCCTAAGGACTTCCGCACCTGGGCCGGAACGCTGCTTGCGGCGGTGAAGCTCGCGGAGCTCGGAGCGACCGAGGATCCGGATGCGGCGCAGAAGAACGTGCTCGCTGCGGTGGATGAGGTTGCGAGGCGGCTCGGCAACACGCGGGACATCGCACGAGCCTCCTACATAAACCCCAGGGTCATAGACCACTACCTCGAGGGCTCCGTGATAGCCTACTACGGAGAGAAGGTCGAGGAGATCATCGCTGCCGAGCAGGAGGGCTTGAGCGGGGGCGAGAAGGCACTCCTGGATCTCCTCAACAGGAAGCTCCGCCGGGAGCTCGAAAAGAGAGCGGCTTAGAGGTGAACGGAGGTTCGACCGTGAACAAGACGAAGATAGCCCTCAAGCTCCTGCAGAACAGGCATGTCCGTCACGCGGCGGTGCGGGCTCTCAGAAACGAGAAGATTCGTAAGGTCATAGTCAAACAGGTGGCGCGCCGGGTCTTCAAGTAGCCCGGCCTACGCCACAGACGCCCGCGTCCTCTGCACGATGTCGCGGGCGGCCTCTCTGGCCGAGCCGGTCTCGCGCCACACTGCGAGCTGGCGCTCGGCCTCGGTCGGTTCCTCCAGGATGCGTGCCGCACCCGAGAGGTCACGGGCCGTGCTCCCGGAGAGCCTGTCCAGCAGCGAGCCTATGGCCTTGCGGGTCGGGACGGACTCGCGCCGATCGAAGTCCAGAAACTCGCCGTCGAGGCCGTAACGTTGGGCGCTCCACTTGTTCTCCTCGATCTCCCGGTTGGTCCTTATGGGGCGCAGATCGCCGGAGTCATGCTCCTGCGCGAGCGCATCGCAGAGGGCGGCGGTCAGCGAGATCAGAGCTTCGGTACGCCACGGGGCGGTCTGGGCGTCCGAGGCGCGGACCTCGATCGTCGAGAGCTGCGGGTGCGGCCTGACGTCCCACCAGATCTCGCCGAGCTTGTTGATCCTCCCGCTTTTGTGGAGCAGATCAACGTAGCGAGCGTACTCCTCCCAGGAGGAGAGCGGCTGCGGGAGGCCGGCCCGGTGGTAGGTGCGGGAGAAGACAAAGATCCTGCTGGAGAGCATGTCCGTGTGCTCGCCCTGCCAGAATGGCGAGTTCACCGAGAGCGCCAGAAGGTGCGGGACGTACTCCCGGAGACGGTTGAAGAGATAGATCGCCTTGTCCTTACCTTCTATGGCGTAGTGTACGTGCAGCGCGAAGGTGTTATTGCGCCGGATCAGCCAGCCCAAGAGCCTCTCCAGCCTGCGGTAGTGGGGCTG
>JBFLXF010000420.1:0-3144 GCA_040757515.1 Actinomycetota bacterium | reverse complement strand
GACCCTCTCCGCGCGTACGATCAGGCGCCGCGAGTAGTCGGGTAGCGTGCAGGTCTGGAGCGTGACGATATTCTTGCCGGGGATCGGACGGGTCACAAAAAGGTCGGTGGGGTCCACCACGATGCGCTCGAACACCCGGTAGGTGTAGCGCCGGCCATTAGCGTCCGTGAGGTAGATGGCATCGCCCCTCCGGAGCCTGTCGAGGTCGTAAAAGGCAAGGAAGCTGTCCGTTCCGAGGTAGCCCAGCCGGTGTCCCGCGATGTAGACGTTGGCCTCCTTCTCCCACGGGAATCCGGTGCCCTCCAGATGTATCGCGGTGTGATCTCTCAGCGCCTCCTCGTCGGTGCCGGAGGCGTAGGGGAGCCTTGCGTTCTGCACCCGGCTCATCTTGGGTATCGTCATCCACAGGCGCGTGTCCCGCGGCACCTGTGCTCCTACACCGGGACCACCCTCTCTGACGGCCCGCTCGACCTGCCGCTGCGTCTGCCTGGCCTGCTCCTCGGCTCCCTCTCTGGCAAGCCCGGCCGTCTCCCCATTCGCCACGTCGTTCGCCGGGATGGTAGAGGCGACGCTGGCCGGAAAGGGCGAACCGGTGAAGAACGTCGCGATCAACGCGAAGCCCGCCCCGATGAGGAGCAGGCTGAGGACGTTCATCGCCGTGGTTAGTATCCGCGCTATGCCCATCCTCCGTACGTCATCGGTCCGTCTTCGCCTGCGCGACCAGGCCCATTGTATCCGATACGGGCCAGCCTACTAGGCCGCCTTATCCACCGACCTCGAAGTACTTGTGCGCCACCACTTCTCCCTCGACCCGCACCTCGATCTCGTAGCTCCCCCTCGGGAGTGTTTCGCCGCGCGGTCTCACCTCGAACTTGACCACCCCGGAGAGCCCTGCACCCCCGGGGTCCAGTTGCTCCTCTCCCCCGCCGCTCAGAACCACGCCCCTGCCCGGCAGCAGCCGCGAGAGCAGCGAGGAGCGGGCCGCGCGTCGCACCTCAGCCTCGAGATCCGCCCCCCGAGGCAGGTTCTGGACCGCGAGATACACGTAGACCCTCTCCGGCCGCCCTTCGAAACGCAGAGCGTCCCCGGACGGATACTCCACGTCCTCCGTGCTCACCACCACATCCTGCACGACCGGCGACTCCAGCTCCTCACCCGGCGACGCGCCCCCGCCAACCGAGAGGGAGACCGCCACACAGAACAACCCGAAGACGACCGCCGCAGCGAGCGCATACCTGGGCCATCTCGTCCCTTTGTTCGAGGCTGTGGAGGGCAGCATGTTAGCCGGCCTTCGCGCTTCGCGAGCGCTTCCAGATGACGAAGGTAGCGGCGTTGTGCAGGGAGTGAGCGACCATCGGGGCGAGCAGGCCGCCGGTGAGCGCATAGAGGTAGCCAAAGACGAACCCAGCGAGGACCGCCCACGCCGTCCACGCCAGGTAACGACGGTTCGGGCCAACGTGCAGCAGTCCGAAGATTATCGCTGCGGGCACCAGGCCGAACTCCTCCTGTACCGCCCCGCGGAAGAGCGCCTCCTCTCCGACCCCGGAGAAGACGGAGATCAACACGAGGCTCCCGTAGTCCGTCCCGTCCACCAGCCGCGGCCCCAGTTCGTCGGACAGCGAGCGCAGCGCCGGGAGCAGACGGTAGGCCAGAAGGCCGAGCGTCAGCGTGCCGACCGCCGTCAGGACTCCGAGAGCTAGACTTGCGAGTATGGAGTCCCCGAGAAACTCCGTCTCGCGGCCTCGCAGCGTATTCCAGAGGACGGCCACGACGACCAGCGATCCGTAGAAGACACCGGCAAGCCTGACGAAGCGCGGACTCAAACGGACTGTCCGGAGGGGCGGTATGCAGGAAGAACCATAAGCGGTTATTGTACCGGAGGTGTGCATCAGCCCTTTACCAGAGAGGCCCGGAGGTAGAAAGAGGAGATGATCGACGAGTCCATCTTTAAGGCCTACGACATCCGGGGCATCTATCCCGACCAGCTCGATGAGCGGGTAGCCCGCGACATCGGGCGCGCCTACGTCAACCACCTGGGCCTCTCTGGCTCCAGAGTGATAGTGGCGCGGGACATGCGCCTCTCCGGCGAAGCGCTGGAGAAGGCGTTTATCGAGGGGGTAACGGAGGCGGGCGCCGACGTGCTAGACCTGGGCCTCATCTCCACCGACGCCCTCTACTTCGCCGTCGGACACCTTGAGGAGCCGGGCGGCGCAATGATCACCGCCTCCCACAACCCCAAGAACTACAACGGCTTCAAGCTGTGCCGCGAGAACGCCATCGCGCTCTCCGGCGAAGAGGGGATAAACCAGATCCGGGACCTCATCCTCTCCGGCAAACTACCGGGCCCGGCCGAGTACCCCGGCTCCGTCGAGGAGAGCGACATCACCGAGGAGTATGCCCACCACTGCCTCTCGTTTATAGACACGGAAGGTCTCAGGCCCCTGAAGATCGTGGTGGACGCCGGAAACGGGATGGCCGGCAAGATGCTCCCCCCGATCTTCGAGAGACTTCCTTTCGAGGTCGTCCCTATGTACTTCGAGCTAGACGGGTCCTTCCCCAACCACCCGCCCAACCCGATAGAGCCCGAGAACATGGTAGAGCTGCAGGAGCGCGTGGTGTCCGAGGGCGCGGACTTCGGGGCCGCCTTCGACGGCGATGCGGACCGGGTCTTCGTCGTGGATGAGAAGGGCAACACCATCTCCGGCGACCTGCTCGCGGCCCTCGTAGCCAAGAACGTGTTGGAGAAGGAGCCCGGAGCCAAGATCATCTATAGCGCCGTCTGCTCGAAGGCGCTCCCGGAGCTCGTCGAACGCGAGGGCGGAACGCCGATCCGGACCCGGGCCGGCCACTCCATTATCAAGCCGCAGATGCGCGAACACAACGCCGCCTTCGGCGGCGAACACTCCGGGCACTTCTATTTCCGCGACAATTACTTCGCCGACTCGGGCATAATCGCGATGCTCACCGTGGCCGAGCTGGTCGCCCGCCAGGACGGTCCCATCTCGGCGCTGCTGGAGCCCATAGACCCCTATGTACGCAGCGGCGAGATCAACTCAGAGGTCGATGACCAACAGGCGACACTGAAGAAAGTAGAGGAGCACTACGCCAGCCGCGGAGAGCCGCACATAGACCACCTCGACGGCC
>JBFLXF010000419.1:0-3144 GCA_040757515.1 Actinomycetota bacterium | reverse complement strand
CTCGTGGTCGTGGCCGTCAAGCCGTGGGATGTGGCTCAGGTGCTGGAGGAGATCTCTCCGGCTTTCGTCGAAGGAGAAGGCCGGGCGGTCGTGAGCGTCGCGGCGGGCGTCTCGATAGCGAAGATCGAAGAGCGGCTCCCCGCCGGGACCGCGGTGCTGCGCGTGATGCCGAACGTATGCGCCTCGGTGGGCCTGGGCTCTGCGGTAGTAACGTCGAACGAGCCGGGACGGGCGATGCTGCCGACCGTGATGGAGATCTTCGCTCACGTAGGAGATGTGATGGAGCTGCCGGAGAGACTCTTCGACGCGGCGACGGCGCTGCACGGATCGGGTCCGGCCTACGTGGCGCTCTTCGCCGACGCCCTTATACAGGCGGGGGTGCGCGAGGGCATACCGCGCGAGGTAGCGAGGCGGCTCGTCGTGGAGACCATCGCCGGGACGGCGGCGCTGCTGAAGGACCGCAGCGCTCACCAGGTGCGCGACGAGGTGATGACCCCGGGCGGGACGACGGCGGCGGCCTTCGTGGCGATGGAGAAGGCCGGTATCGTGGGGGCCATCTACGACGGGGTGCGGGCGGCGACCGAGCGGGCGCGGAGCCTCGGGGGCTAGCGTGGCGCTGATCTTGCAGGAGTTCAGCTACAGCGTAGCGGGCCTGCTGGCGGCCGTGGTCACGTACGTCTACTGGATCCTCTTCGCAGCCATCATCGCTTCCATTCTCTTCTCCTGGTTCCCGCGCTACCCTTCGAGCGGCATCATGCAGGCGATCTACGACGCCGTACGGGCGATCTCCAACCCGATCCTCATGCCGATCAGGAGCCGCATCCCGATGGTCAGGCTCGGAGGCTTCGGGTTGGACCTCTCGCCGATCATCGCCATAATAGGGCTCGGCATAGCGCGGAGCCTGCTTCTCATAGTTATTGAAGAGTTCTTACGACCTGTCACGGGGTGAACAGAGTATGGCCATACGACCGATAGACGTCAGGCGCAAAGAGTTCCGGAGCTCTTTTCGGGGCTACGACGCCAACCAGGTGGATGACTTCCTCGACGCCGTCGCCGACGAGTTCGAGCGCGCCTACACCGAGAACGAGCGGATGCGGGAGGAGATCTCCGGCCTGCGCGAGCGCCTCAATCAGTTCGAGGAGCTCGAAGGCTCGATCCGCTCGGCTCTGGTCCATGCCGAGCAGGCGGCGAACGACCTGCGCGAGTCCGCCCGCCGGGAGGCCGAGAGCCTGCGCTCGACGGCCCGGCGCGAGGCCGAGCTGACCGTGCAGGAGGCGAAGGCGCGCTCGCATCAGATGCTCGCCGACTCCTCCGCCCGGGTTGAGCGGGTCAAGGAGTCCTATGAGGCTCTCCAGGAGGCCAAGCGCAAGTTCTCCAACGACTTCCGCCAGCTCCTGAAGACCTACACGGACATGCTGGAGAGGATGGAGGTCTCCTCGGCCAGAGAGATCGAAGCTTCCCTCCGCGAGCGTCTGGATCTGGAGTCAATCGCCGTCGCCCGCGAGGCCGCAGAGCGCGCCGAGGAGAGCACGCAACACGAGGAGAGCACGCAACAGTTTGAAGCGGCGATCTCCGAGCCTTCGCCCTCCCCGGATGAGGAGCAGGACACCCAGCGCATAGAGCCCGAGGAGATGGGGCCCGACGAGGAGACGACTTCCCCCGAGGCCGAGGAGCCGGAGGTGGAGCCCTCGACCGCGGAGGATGAAGGCACTCGCGTCCAGGCGGAGCGCCAAGAGGTCGCAGAGGAGGCGGCAGCCGGGGAGGTGGACCGCGAGGAGCCGGGACCTCTAGACGAGAGCCGCTCCGAGGAGTTCTTCGACCGCGAGGCCCGCGAACAGGAGGAAGAGGGCGGCAACCGCTTTTTCCGGGCGAGCCGCTTCCTCCGCCGCCGTGAGTAGAGGGCATGCCTCCGCTTCGAAAGACGGAACGCTTCTCGGGTCCGGCGTCCTGAGCCTCCCCGGCTCCGACCTGGATCTGGTCCGGGGCCTGTCGGGACGGGACAAGACCGTTCTCGTGCGGGGCGTCGTGCCGGGGGAGGCGCGGCGTTCGCTCGAACGTCATTTGGGCTGAGCCGTGGCGCGGCGCAGCTTCGAGGTGGACCCTTCGGAGTCCGGCGAGCGACTGGACAGGCTCGCAGCCCATAGACTCGATCTGAGCCGCAGCGCCGTACAGCGCATGATCTCCGCCGGAAAGATCACCGTGAACGGCGAGATCGTGAACGCCTCCCGCAGGGTCCGGGGCGGCGAACGTGTCGAGGCGGTCATCCCGGAGAAAGGCCTGCGCCCCGAGGACATTACCGTCTCGGTTGTCTACGAGGACGGAGATATCATCGTCGCCGACAAGCCTGCGGGGCTCGTCGTGCATCCCGGCGCGGGCAACCCTTCCGGGACGCTGGTGAACGCCCTGCTCGAGCGGGGCATAGCCGGCGGCGAGGACCCGGTCCGCCCCGGCGTTGTGCACAGGCTCGACCGCGACACCTCAGGATTGATGGTACTGGCGAAGGGGGAGCCTGCCTACTCGCGGCTCGTCGAGATGATGTCCGGGCGCAGGGTGGAGAGGGTCTACCGCGCCGTCGTGGTGGGCACGGGACTGCCGCGCACAGGGACTGTGGATTCGCCGGTCGGTCGAGACCCTGAGAACCCGACGCTGATGGCTGCCGGGGTGGGGAGGCCCGCCGTCACGCACTTTAGAGTTTTGAGGGAGGCCGCCGGGCATACAATGCTCCGCGTGCAACTGGAGACAGGGAGGACGCACCAGATCCGGGTACACCTCTCGGCCATCGGGCATCCGGTCTACGCCGACCCGCTCTATGGCAAGCCGGTACCCAAAGATCGCCTCTGGCTTCACGCCGAACGCCTGGCCTTTGAGCATCCTGTGAGCGGCGAGCGTCTGGAGTTCGAGTCTCCCGTCCCCGAAGACCTACGGGAATCGGCGGCGCGGCTCGGACTCGCATAGCTCGCCGGGCGTGCCGGCTTGACGCCTCCGGCTTCGTCTGGTAGCTTGCCTCCGACAACCGGCCTTTAACGGCGTCCAGTGAGACGCGAAGGAGGTGAGCTTGGGCAGAGTAAGCCTGCGCGAGCATCCGCGTTCGCGGGTGCTGCTAGATTCCGATGGACTAAACCGTTCGCTGCGGCGCATCTCGCA
>JBFLXF010000418.1:0-3146 GCA_040757515.1 Actinomycetota bacterium | reverse complement strand
GGCGGAGACGCTGGCCGCCGCGCGGCGCGGGGACGTGGACGCCGCCGCGCGAGCCCTACCGCTCGCCGGGGGCTTCGTGCCCCGCGACGACGCGGCGCTGCGGCGGGAGCTGCGCGAGGCTCTGGGCTCGCTCGGCGGGCCGCTGTGGCGGGAGCACCCGCTCGCAGAGGTGCGGGACCACGCCCTCGACGCGCTGAGAAAGGGCGGGGTGCGGATGCAGGACGACGTCGTGCGGATGCTCGACGCGCTTGTTGCGGCGGAGGCGTTCGGAGGCGCCGGAAGCGAGGGATACAACGCCACGGAGGTCGCGGCGGAGGCGGCCGGGGTACTCATCTCGCGTTACCGGGACCCGGCGTACATCGCCTCCAGGGTCGCGCGCGGGCTCGCGCAGCCCGAGGCGTATGCGGACTACCCGCGCCAGATCCATGCGATACTCAACGAGCTCAAGGACGGCGAGGTCGAGGTGCGCTTCCGGCACGGGGGCCTCGATGAGCTTATCGGGAAGGTGGATATACTCGCCAACCGGCTCGTCTTCGCCATCCTCATCGCGGCGCTGCTCCTGGGCTCCTCGATCCTGGGGATCTTCGCCGAGGGCGCGCGCCTGCTGGGCGTCAGCGTCTTCGGATTGGCCGGGTTCATTCTCGCCTTCATGCTGGGCGTCCTGCTGCTGGTCGGGATCATTCGTTCGGGGCGGCTGTAGGAGCGGTCGAAGGTCCTCCTGGCGTTTAGCCGGTCCGGCGCCGGGGTAGAACGCGGCCCGTACTCTAGCGGGAGGCAACATGGAAGAGCAGACGCGCAGCGAGATCCTGAAGACCATCCCCTACGGCTTCTACATCACGGGCGTCGTGGATGAGGGCGGGGCGGCAAACGGCTTCACCACCAACTGGGTCTCGCAGGTCTCCTTCGACCCGCAGCAGATCGTAGTCGCCGTGCGGAGAGAGAGCCACGCTCGCGGCATGATCGAGCAGAGCGGCGTCTTCTCCCTGAACTTCCTGGACGCCGAGCAGGAGGATCTCGCCCGCAAGTTCACCCGCCCGCTCGAACATGAGGACGGTAGCGTGGGAGGCTCGCCCTACAGCCCCGGCGAGACCGGCGCCCCGCTCTTCGAGGAGGCGTTCGCCCACCTGGAGTGCCGCGTTATAGACAAGATGGAGGCCGGGGACCACACCGTCTATCTCGGCGAGGTCGTCGCCGCGCAGCTGCGGCGACCGGCGGACATCCTCACCGACCTGGAGACGCCGCTGGAGTACGGCGGCTAGCCGGCCGCCTCATCCCGGAGAGCCTCCACCCTGCCCTTCAGATAACCGGGACGACCACGTCCCCGGCGCTAAAGTCCCGCGCGCCCCCGTACGATAACCTGAGGTACTGTGTACGGGTTTGATCTGGCGTGTCCGGGGGAGATGACGTGAAGGTGCTCATCGCCGAAGACGACGCCGTCTCGCGGACGGTGGTAAAGAAGACCATCGAGAAGCTGGGCCACGAGTGCCTGGTCGCCGAAGACGGCCTGGACGCCTGGGAGATGTACCGCTCCATCCCCGACGTGGACGTCATCATCAGCGACTGGATGATGCCGCGCATGGAGGGGCCGGAGCTGTGCCGCAAGGTGCGCGCCCTGGAGCGCGGCGGGCACACCTTCTTTATATTCCTGACCGCGCTCGGCGCCCAGGAGCACCTGCTGGAGGGGATGCGGGCCGGGGCCGACGAGTACCTGACCAAGCCCCTCGACCGCTCTCAACTGGAGGCGAAGCTGATCTCCGCCGCCCGCGTCGTCGAGCTGCGCCGGCGCATGAGCGACGAGGAGGTTCGCCGCCCGGACGGAAGGACCGCCCGCAACGGGCGCACCCAGACCCGCAGGCCACGCGCCGGAGGCAGGGTCTGGGACGTGCTCATCTCGCAGGGCAAGCTCACCGAGGGACAGCTCCAGTCGGCGCTCCGCTCCCAGAAGGGCAGGCAGGCCGACCTGGGCAAGTCGCTGGTCTCCTTGGGCTACATAACGGCGGCGGACCTCGCGCAGGCCCAGGCCCGCCGCCTGAACCTGGACTACGTGGATCTCACCGACTCCGACGTGGACCGCGAGGCCGTCGCTCTCGTGCCGGAGAAGATGCTCAGGCGGCACGGCGCGCTGCCGCTGCGCCGCGAGAACGGGTGTCTCATCGTGGCGATGAGCGACCCGACCGACCTCTACGCCCTCGACGACCTGCGCATGGCCTCCGGGCTGGACATCCTGCCCGTCGTTGCCACCGAGGAGAACCTCCAGAGAACGCAGGCCCGCCTCCTCTCCGGCGGCGAGGACGTCGCGGAGATACTGGAGTCCGCCGGTACGGCCGGGACGATCGAGGAGCTCGACGAGGTGCGGCTCGGAGAGGACGCCGGCACCGAGGACGCCCCGGTCGTCCGGCTCGTGGACTCCATCCTGCAGCGGGCCGTCGGCGACGGAGCCTCGGACATCCACTTCGAGCCCGTGCCGCGCGGGATAAGGATCCGGTTCAGGGTAGACGGCGTGCTGCGCGAGGTGATGGACGTCCCGCAGAAGCTGCAGGGCGGGCTCGTGGCGCGCCTGAAGATCCTCTCGGGGATGAACATCGCCGAGCGCCGCCTGCCGCAGGACGGGCGCTTCTCGGCCCGCCTGGGCGGCCAGAAGATAGACGTGCGCGCCACGAGCCTCCCCGTGGCCTTCGGCGAGGTGGTGGTGCTGAGGCTCCTCGACACCTCCAACCTGCGCGCCGACCTCGCCGACCTCGGCTTCGAGCCGGAGATCCTGCGCCGCTACGAGGAGGTCTTCGGGAGGCCCTACGGCACCATCCTGGTCACCGGGCCGACCGGGAGCGGCAAGTCCACCACCCTCTACGCGACTTTGGGACGCCTCAACAGCCCGGAACGCAAGATCATCACGGTCGAAGACCCGGTCGAGTACCGCGTGCCGGGCCTCAACCAGATCCAGGTGAACCCCAGAGCGGGGCTCACCTTCGCCTCGGGCCTCAGAAGCATCCTGCGCGCCGACCCGGATATCGTGATGATCGGCGAGATCCGGGACCGCGAGACGGCGAAGATCGCGGTGGAGGCGGCCCTTACGGGACACCTGGTCCTCGCCACGCTCCACACCCACGACGCCCCCGGCGCCGTCACGCGCCGGACGGAGATGGGCG